>NZ_VOXZ01000040.1:0-1468 GCF_013420455.1 Acinetobacter sp. YH01004 | reverse complement strand
TACGTTGTCGGCAGCGGGCCAAAAAGGAATACGTCCATGCCCATCGAGGTGAAACCGGCTGTGAGCGCGGGTTCAAGCATATAGCCCGACAGGCGCGTATCCTTGCCGATCACGACACGATGGCGGTGGTCACCGCGACGAAAGACACGGCCAGCCGCCATGCCGACGCGCAAGGCGGTTTCCGCCGTCATCGCGCCTTCGTTGGCTTTGCCACGAATACCGTCTGTGCCGAAATATTTGCGCACCATAAGGTCGATTATCCTGTCGTCGGGTCGCCCTCAAAGGGGACATGCCTGCTGAACCGCGAATATAGAGAAATATCCCGAATGTGCAGTTAACGAATTCTTGCGGTTTCTTTCAGCGCCGCCAATACCGCCAGCCCGTCGCGCAAGGGGCGCGGCTCGTGTGTGCGGATGAAGTCAGCTCCACCTGCGGCGGCGGCAAGCTCTGCAGCGAGTGTCGCGGCCCCGACATCCCCCGGACCACGGCCTGTGAGCGCGCGCAGAAAGGATTTGCGCGAAACAGACAGAAGCACCGGCAAATCGAAGCGCAGCCGCAATTCATCGAACCGCGCCAGCACCGAGAGCGAGGTTTCGGGAGCAGCCCCCAGAAAAAACCCCATGCCGGGATCAAGGACAAGGCGGTTGCGTTTGATACCGGCACCCGTCAGCGCCGCGATGCGCGCGTCAAAGAACGCCGCAATGTGATCCATGATGTCGCCAGCGGGTGCCTCGCGCCGATCTGCCTGCCCGTCTTGCACCGAATGCATAACGACGAGTTTGGCAGATGATTTCGCCAATTGCGGATAGAACGCAGCGTCTGGAAAACCGCGAATATCATTGAGATAGGCCACACCACGCGACAAGGCATAGGCTTGCGTCGCGGGTTGATAACTGTCGAGCGAGACGGGAATGCCATCTGCCTTGAGCGCGTCCAGCACCGGCGCGATACGCGCGATTTCTGTGTCGGACGAAACAGGCGCGGCGTCGGGATTGCTGGATGCCGGACCGAGGTCGATCACATCTGCCCCCTCGGCCATCAGCTTACGCGCCTGCGCAATGGCTGCGTCTGGCGCCAGATACCGGCCTCCATCGGAGAAACTGTCCGAGGTTATGTTGACGATGCCGAAAATGATGAGCGATTTATTCATGGGGGCTTCTATAATAATCTCTGTACACGACAAAAATAGATAACTCATTGAAATAATGTCACAATAATTGTTTTCTAACGACGAATACTATGACACATCTCAATGAGTTATATCTTATCTTAAACAAATCTCTAAAATGGAACAAGTCACATTTAAAGTGCTTTGCGCTCATCATGCTTGTGATTATTTTAAAGCAAACATGTAATCTTTCTTCTGCATCTAAAGCCTTGCCCATCAAGTGTTTACCACAATCATTTTATCGACGTATGCAGCGCTTCTTTGCAGGTCAGTATTTTGATTATCGTCAAATTTCTCAGT
>NZ_VOXZ01000039.1:0-1482 GCF_013420455.1 Acinetobacter sp. YH01004 | reverse complement strand
TGTAACTCCAAAATAGAAATGTCCGGTTTCTCCAAAGTAAAAATGTCCGCTTTTAGAATATGCGCTGTTGCAATTTTCTTAGCGGACGGTTTGATATGTTGGTGTCTATGTCGGATAAAGAACTTAAACGATTGTCGGTCTTGCAAGAAATCTGTGATCAACGCATAACCCAGCCCCAGGCTGCTCAGCTACTTCATATTTCAGAACGTCAGATCAGACGTTTATTGCAAAAATACAAAACTCAAGGTCCAACTGCATTAGCCCATGCTGCACGTGGCCAAATCAGCAATTCCAGGCTTCCTGAAGAGCTCAGACTCAAGTGCCTCAATCTGGTCGCTGAACAATTCCATGGTTTCGGACCCACTTTAGCGCATGAAAAGCTCACCACCGTTCATGGCTTTGATATTTCAGTTGAAACACTGCGTTCCTGGATGATTGCAGCAGATCTGTGGATTCCTCGCGCCAAGCGCCTGAAACGCCCGTATCAGCCTCGTTACAACCGGGATTGCTTTGGTGAACTGATCCAAATTGATGGCTCACACCATGACTGGTTTGAAGGACGCGCTGCTAAGTGCTGTTTGCTGGTGTTTATCGATGATGCGACAGGAAAATTGCAGCATTTACGCTTCTGTGAATCAGAATCAACCTTTGACTATATGATTTCAACACGTTTATATGTCGAACAGCACGGTAAGCCTTTAGCGTTTTACAGCGACAAACATTCAGTCTTTAGAGTGAATCAAAGCAGCAAGAAAGACACCAAGATTACCCAGTTTGGACGTGTACTCAGCACCCTCAATATCGATATCATCTTCGCCAATTCACCACAGGCCAAAGGCCGTGTAGAACGGGCGAATAGAACGCTTCAGGACCGTCTGATCAAAGAAATGCGCTTGGAAGGCATCTGTTCGATTGAGCAAGCTAATGCCTGGCTACCCTGCTTCATTGAGCAGTTCAATCAGAAGTTCGCCAAGATGGCTTTTAATCCTAAGAATCTACATCGGCCTATCACTGAAACAGCCGAAGAATTAGATGATATTTTTACTTGGCGTGAACCCCGCAGAGTCACCAATAGCCTGACGATTACTTATGATAAATGCGTATATCTCCTGGAAAACACCGAAGAAAATCAAAGGTTGATCGGTAAGTATCTTGAGTTCCTGGAATACCCGGATGGTACTGTAGCCCTCATGCATGATGGCCGAAAGATCAATTACAGCCTCTTCGATAAATTAAGTCAGCTGAATCAGCGAGAGATTGTTGAGAATAAACGGTTGAGTGCTGTTCTGAATCATATCCAACAACAGCATGAAGAACTGGAACAGCAAAACAAACGTAATCGTTCTCAAAAGATGCCAAGCAGACGTGCACAGAAAACAGCGATTGAACAACGAAATCTAAATCCTGTGCTTGACTTGGAAATGTCCATATAGGACATTTCTATTTGGTTATTAGGTAGGACATTTCTACTTGGGAATAACA
>NZ_VOXZ01000038.1:0-1660 GCF_013420455.1 Acinetobacter sp. YH01004 | reverse complement strand
AGTACCAGCGTACGGCCCACAGAATGATGTCACGCTGAAAATGCCGGCCTTTGAATGGGTTCATGTGCAGCTCCATCAGCAAAAGGGGATGATAAGTTTATCACCACCGACTATTTGCAACAGTGCCGATAAAAATATATCATCATGAACAATAAAACTGTCTGCTTACATAAACAGTAATACAAGGGGTGTTATGAGCCATATTCAACGGGAAACGTCTTGCTCGAGGCCGCGATTAAATTCCAACCTGGATGCTGATTTATATGGGTATAGATGGGCTCGCGATAATGTCGGGCAATCAGGTGCGACAATCTATCGATTGTATGGGAAGCCCGATGCGCCAGAGTTGTTTCTGAAACATGGCAAAGGTAGCGTTGCCAATGATGTTACAGATGAGATGGTCAGACTAAACTGGCTGACGGCATTTATGCCTCTTCCGACCATCAAGCATTTTATCCGTACTCCTGATGATGCATGGTTACTCACCACTGCGATCCCCGGGAAAACAGCATTCCAGGTATTAGAAGAATATCCTGATTCAGGTGAAAATATTGTTGATGCGCTGGCAGCGTTCCTGCGCCGGTTGCATTCGATTCCTGTTTGTAATTGTCCTTTTAACAGCGATCGCGCATTTCGTCTCGCTCAGGCGCAATCACGAATGAATAACGGTTTGGTTGATGCGAGTGATTTTGATGACGAGCGTAATGGCTGGCCTGTTGAACAAGTCTGGAAAGAAATGCATAAGCTTTTGCCATTCTCACCGGATTCAGTCGTCACTCATGGTGATTTCTCACTTGATAACCTTATTTTTGACGAGGGGAAATTAATAGGTTGTATTGATGTTGGACGAGTCGGAATCGCAGACCGATACCAGGATCTTGCCATCCTATGGAACTGCCTCGGTGAGTTTTCTCCTTCATTACAGAAACGGCTTTTTCAAAAATATGGTATTGATAATCCTGATATGAATAAATTGCAGTTTCATTTGATGCTCGATGAGTTTTTCTAATCAGAATTGGTTAATTGGTTGTAACACTGGCAGAGCATTACGCTGACTTGACGGGACGGCGCTTCCCTACCCTCATGGCCGCCTCCCAGGAATCGACCCAGGTGCTTATCGTGGACATAATCCTTTACTCATAAATTTATCTTATTCCATTATTGTACCTGTCACGCAAAACTTGCAGAAAAGCCATAAACGCAGGAGAATCCTGTCGGCGGTGAGGATAATAAATATGGTAGCCGTCAAAATATGGACACCACTCGGTCAGAACAGCAATCAGCTTGCCGCTTTTGATATATCCATCTGCAACATACTCGGGAATATAGGCAATCCCCAGCCCGTCTAATGCTGCATCGAGCTGATGAATCGTGCTGTTCGCAATATATTGCCCTTTGACTTTCAGACTGAATTTCTGAGCATCTTTCTCGAATTCCCAGGCGTACAATCCACTCGTATCAGAATAGCGGACGTTAATGCAGTTGTGGTTCAAAAGATCCTGCGGCTTCCTGGGCTTAGCATAACGCTTAAAATGGCACTGTTGCAAAGTTAGCGATGAGGCAGCCTTTTGTCTTATTCAAAGGCCTTACATTTCAAAAACTCTGCTTACCAGGCGCATTTCGCCCAGGGGATCACCATAATAAAATGCTGAGGCCTGGC
>NZ_VOXZ01000037.1:0-1718 GCF_013420455.1 Acinetobacter sp. YH01004 | reverse complement strand
CAACCCCAACTGTTTGGGTGTTGTATAGTCAAGCCTCACGAGCAATTAGTATTGGTCAGCTTCACATATCGCTATGCTTCCACATCCAACCTATCAACGTCGTAGTCTTCAACGGCTCTTTAGGAGGCATAAAGCCTCGGGGAAATCTTATCTTGAGGTAGGCTTCCCGCTTAGATGCTTTCAGCGGTTATCCCTTCCGAACATAGCTACCCGGCGATGCGACTGGCGTCACAACCGGTACACCAGAGGTTCGTCCACTCTGGTCCTCTCGTACTAGGAGCAGATCCTCTCAAATTTCCAGCGCCCACGGTAGATAGGGACCGAACTGTCTCACGACGTTCTAAACCCAGCTCGCGTACCTCTTTAAATGGCGAACAGCCATACCCTTGGGACCTGCTTCAGCCCCAGGATGAGATGAGCCGACATCGAGGTGCCAAACACCGCCGTCGATATGAACTCTTGGGCGGTATCAGCCTGTTATCCCCAGAGTACCTTTTATCCGTTGAGCGATGGCCCTTCCATACAGAACCACCGGATCACTAAGACCTACTTTCGTACCTGCTCGACTTGTGGGTCTCGCAGTTAAGCGCGCTTTTGCCTTTATACTCTACGCGTGATTTCCGACCACGCTGAGCGCACCTTCGTACTCCTCCGTTACTCTTTAGGAGGAGACCGCCCCAGTCAAACTACCCACCAGACATGGTCCTCGTCCCGGATAACGGGACAGAGTTAGAACCTCAACATTACCAGGGTGGTATTTCAAGGACGGCTCCACTCGGACTAGCGTCCAAGTTTCAAAGCCTCCCACCTATCCTACACAAGTAAGGTCAAAGTTCAATGTCAAGCTGCAGTAAAGGTTCACGGGGTCTTTCCGTCTAGCCGCGGGTACACCGCATCTTCACGGCGAATTCGATTTCACTGAGCCTCTGCTGGAGACAGCGCCGCCATCATTATGCCATTCGTGCAGGTCGGAACTTACCCGACAAGGAATTTCGCTACCTTAGGACCGTTATAGTTACGGCCGCCGTTTACTGGGGCTTCGATCAAGAGCTTCGCTTACGCTAACCCCATCAATTAACCTTCCAGCACCGGGCAGGCATCACACCCTATACGTCCACTTTCGTGTTTGCAGAGTGCTATGTTTTTAATAAACAGTTGCAGCGGCCTGGTTTCTGAGGCTGTCGACAGCTCAAGGAGCGAGTCCTATCACCATCAACAGCGTACCTTCTCCCGAAGTTACGGTACCATTTTGCCTAGTTCCTTCAGCAGAGTTCTCTCAAGCGCTTTGGTCTACTCGACCTGACCACCTGTGTCGGTTTCGGGTACGATTCCAGTGTAACTGAAGCTTAGAGACTTTTCCTGGAAGCAGGGTATCAGCCACTTCACTGTACAAGTACAGCTTGCTATCAGATCTCAGCATAGAGCACCCCGGATTTGCCTAAGATGCATGCCTACTTCCTTTCACCTGGACAACCAACGCCAGGCTGACTTAACCTTCTCCGTCCTCTCATCGCATTACACTGAAGTATTGGAATATTAACCAATTTCCCATCGACTACGCCTCTCGGCCTCGCCTTAGGGGTCGACTCACCCAGCCCCGATTAACGTTGGACTGGAACCCTTGGTCTTTCAGCGAACGGGTTTTTCACCCGTTTTGTCGTTACTCACGTCAGCATTCGCACTTCTGATACCTCCAGCAGACTTCTCAATCCACCTTC
>NZ_VOXZ01000036.1:0-1732 GCF_013420455.1 Acinetobacter sp. YH01004 | reverse complement strand
GGACAAGCATCGTCATTTTATTATGGTCAGCCTCAGGGTGAAGTGTGTCTAATCAACAGGGTTTTCGGTCTCTAAGTACTTTTTAAAGGGAACATCATCGACTCAAATCTCTATTTGCAACAGTGCCGAAATTAGTTCGATTAGGCAGTCATAGTGAATTGGTAATTTGAGTGACCAAATATCAATAACAAAATTTTAAAGTAATCTTCAAAAATGGGAGCTTAAGGCACCCATTTTTGACTTCGGATAACGTGTATTATATTAATTTTAGAATCTCTTATACGGACAATAACGATGACGAGAATATTTATACTGATGTTCGTCGTTGGACTTTTGAGCGCTTGTCATAGGCCTTCATCAGCCGATCAATCCAAGATGCAAGAATTACAAGTAATATCTTCTGGTGAACAGACCTTAGCAAAATTTTCTTGGCAATTGATCGAGGCAACAAATGCTAATAGTGAACGTATAGATTCATTATTTTTGGCTTCAAAACCTGACCAGTCTATCACGCTAAAATTTGCAGATAAGATGCTGTATATTGGTAATTTATTTTGTAATATAAATTCGATTGGTATTCATTTTAAAGGCAATCGTTTATATGCTGAACAGCCAATTGTTGCCACAATGATGGGCTGTCCTGATGATATCAACTTACGTGAAAGTACGATGATAGATATTCTGGTGAATGCTCCCACATTGTATCTTCAATCTCGTAAGGGGCAGGTACAACTGCTTATAGAAACACAAAAAAAAGAGAAGTTGATTTTTAAAGGTGTTCAAGTCAACAAGTAGCCTGAATTCTTGCAGTACACTGATGAAAATCATAAATATTTTTTATAAAGTGAGATTTCACAAAAAATGAGATTTTTTTCTTTACTAATCTTACTTATATTTTCCACGTCTATACTGGCTTCTCCTGCTTTTGCCCCTCAAGAATTAGAAGTATATAAGGGGCTCCAAAAAGCTAATATGTCACGTTTAAGAGTAAACCTGACTGTTTCTGGTAATGACCATAAAGGGAAAATTAATGTATCTAATTTCACTTTATGTTCAGCCGCTTCCTGCTGGAAAATTAAGGTTAATAGATATGTACCTGTTGTGATACCTCACAAGTTATAGTTATTAATAAACTCATAAGACCAATTGAAGAACTACCAAAATGAAGAATAGCCTATTTTACTGTCTTACATTAGTTCTACTTATAGGATGCCAGCCATTTGAAAAAAATGGATATATTTTTATTAAAAATCAGACTGATTATCCAATTACAGACCTTAAAGTAACTTATACTAGTGCTCAAAAAACTTATAGCTTAGGTACTCTTTATCCTTATTCAGAATATAAATACGCCATCAATTACGAGCAGCACAATGAGGATTCAATAATCTTTTCATATTTAGATAAAAATCATAAAAAGATTAATCAAGAAGTAGCTACGTATGCAGCCAAATATGATAGGAAAAGTTATGAAATAGTTATTCAATAGAATATAAATTACAATTACTAATTGAACGAAAAAACTTCAATTTGAAATTTCAAAAACTTGATTTTTCCACTAAATAACTATCCATTTAACATAATGGTGGTTATACGAATTGAACGTGTAACTCCAAAATAGAAATGTCCGGTTTCTCCAAAGTAAAAATGTCCGCTTTTAGAATATGCGCTGTTGCAATTTTCTTAGCGGACGGTTTGATATGTTGGTGTCTATGTCGGATAAAGAACTTAA
>NZ_VOXZ01000035.1:0-1831 GCF_013420455.1 Acinetobacter sp. YH01004 | reverse complement strand
ATCTATTGTTATTCTTACCTGAAATTGATGTGAGCTTATAGAGACAAGGTAAATTTGCAAAAGTGCCGGCTATTCAGTGTTCATTGAATGTTTAATTTAATTTATTAAGCTTGACCTTGGAGTGGCTCTAAGCCTTATACTTGGTACAAATTTTTCGATTGTTATGATGATGCGTTCTACTACATGGATTACAGTCTTGGTTGGATTGTTCATGTTCCAAAGCTTTTGGAATGTGGCGGCGGCCTTTTGTGTCCATGAACAACAGCCTCAATCACAGCAGAGTTATCATTTTGGTCATCACCAAAATACCTTGTGTGCCAGCGATAGTCGTCAACACGATCATAATGGACAGTCAGAAAACATAAAAACATTCAGTAGCGATTTAGAAATCGGTGAAGATCATCAAGATCATCTACCATCGATGACGCATTTGATTGTACAAAATGAAAAAGTAGATGTGTTTCATCCAAGCTCTGAAGTTAAAGTGAATCCACAATTTCATTGGAAAAACAGCTATCAGGCTCCTGACCTGTTTCAACAAAGCCCACCTCCCGAATTTTCCCCGCTCATGGTGGGGTAGCCTAAAACATTCCCACCACTTTTATTATTTAAATAAGTGGGAAAAATCATGTCTTCACAATCAATTATACTCTTGCGTCATAGCTTGGTTGCTTGTATATGTGCAGCGGCTATGCAATATAGCTATGCTGAAAACGTTACCAGCTTTGAATCCGCTTTAGCAAAAGTACAAAGTTACCAGACTCAAGACAAGCTGTGGCAACAAGTTCAGCAAATATCTGAATTGAATATTCAGCAAAGTCGGTTATGGCAGAATCCAAGTATAAGTTTAGAACAGTCTGGCTTTGGCTCAGGTCAAGAACAGGAATTCAATGTTGGCGTTAGTCAACCTCTAGATCTATTTGGTCAGCGTAAGCTGAACCGGGTGATTGCCAATACCTCGAATCAACAAATCCAATTGCAACAGCAATTATGGAAGGCACAAAGCCAACTGATTGTTAAATTTGCATGGTCGCAATTTGCACTTGCTGAGGTTGAGCAGTCTGCTTATTCAGTACAGTTAAAAACAAGTAAAGCCAATCTGGACAGTGCCCAGAAACGCTATCAGGCAGGCAGTATTGCCCTGGTTGATTTTGAGCGTACCCAAATTGAAGCGCTAGAAATCCAACGACTTTATCAGCAAGCGATGCTGAATAAACAAGCTGCCGGTCGTCAGCTGTCTAATTTGTGGGGGGGAGAAACATCTTCACATCTTCAATTGAATAAAACCGCTATCCCTTGGCCAGAGCAAAGTCTCCAAACTGTGCAACGGTATATTGCTGAAGGGTGGCTAGAAAAATTCTATGCCTTGAACATTCAGCAATCGGATCATCAAATTGAAAATTTAAGAATTCAGGCACGTCCCAATCCGACTTTAAATGTAGGCATGAAACGTAGCAAAACCCCTAATGAAAGCAACGATACGACTTTGGCAATCGGCGTGGCTATTCCACTGAATATTTTCAACCGCCAGCAATATGCGATCCCGATGGTCCAGCAACAGCAAATATTGCTGAACCAACAGCAGCAGCGTGAGCTGAAGCAACAAATACTCAATATTGCCAACAGCATGCATCAGCTCAAAGGTTTACGTAGCCAGTTCGATGCCACAACAGCACAAGTTACTTTGGCGACCAAAGTTCAGAGCCGTACTTTACAAGGGTTTCAGGCAGGGAAACTGTCCATTACCGACGTTCAACAAGCAACCACCCAACTGCAGAATCTTCGATTGGGTCAATTACAAATTCTACGTCAAGCTTGGCAAACTGCCCTC
>NZ_VOXZ01000034.1:0-2180 GCF_013420455.1 Acinetobacter sp. YH01004 | reverse complement strand
GTAAATTTTCAGCGTTGCTGGCTCCCCGTCAGCCGGATTGGGTTGCATCGCAGGGGTGTCGAAAGAGTCAACTGCGGTCCAAAGCTGTTGGACTTGGGTGAAAAGGGCGTTTATTCTTCCTATACGTGAACCGCATCCTACGGAATGAGTAACCCTTGCCCTATTGTGAGTAGAACGTCGTATAATTCAAACGAAAGCAGTTAATAGGTATGAAATATCACAGCACAAAAGAGCGACAGGACATGTTTAGATGATGTTATTATAAAATAATAACATCATGGATGAATAAAAAATAATTTTCTATCTTTACAACTATGTTATACTTCTATGATAAGGCTATGATGGCAAAGCCTTGGTTTTCCTAATCAAATAGTCGCCGAGATGGCTTCAATGCGACAGTAGGTCTACTGTCTCACAATTAATTCATGTATCAGATTTTTGTTCCCTGATGGGAAGTGTTATCCATACGAAAAGAATATGGGTAAAGTGTTACACCTGTATATGACATTCAGAATGTCCTGTCGGGGGAACTGGTACCAATTTAATAAAAGAAAACAGTATAGAAATGACAATCGAAGATATGCAAACATTAGCCCTAGAGCATGGGCTGAGAATTTCGGAAGAGATGAGCGTCAATGAGATGGGCATCGACTTTAGAGTTGCCTTTGTAAAGGAAGTAAACGGTGAGAACTGGGTACTCCGTATACCTCGAAGAAGCGATATGCTTGAACAAATCGAAAATGAAAGTAGAATATTGGATTTAGCCAAAAGAAACCTGTCGATCAATGTCCCTGATTGGAAAATTGTATCGGAGCGCCTAATAGCCTACCCTTTACTGGAGGATGCGCCTGCTCTGACATTCGATGCGATAACACATGAGGTTTCTTGGAACATAGATCGCGATAGCATAGCTTATGTGGAGTCTCTGGCAAAATCATTGGCCGAATTACATCGTATTACAGCTGACGATGTGAGAAAGAGCAACTTGAAAATAATGACTCCAAGTGAATTGAGGACCGAAATAGCTGACCGTATCCACTTGGTGAAATCTGAGATAGGTATCAGCGAGCCGTTGGAAAACAGATACCGTAGATGGTTGGACAATGACCCTTTGTGGCCTGAATTCACTTGTTTCATCCATGGCGATCTCTATGCAGGGCATGTCTTAACCTCGAAGGAAGGTAAGACCTCTGGTATCATAGATTGGTCTACTGCGCATATGGGTGATCCTGCACTGGACTTTTCTGGTCACGTATCGGTTTTTGGAGAGGATAGCCTGAAGAGTTTGATAACGGAGTATGCTAAACAAGGCGGAACGATATGGGATAGGCTCTACGAACAATCTATAGAGAGGGCTGCTGCAGCTCCATTAGCATATGGCGCTTTTGCGGTAGAGTGCAACGACGATAATCATATCAATGCCGCCAGAGCAGCCTTAGGTATTGTTCAATAAAATGATGTGAGGATACTTTTTTAAATGCTAAAATAGGAGTTCGATTGGTGCCACTTAAGAGTATCATTGATTTCTATTTTAGCCAGTATCCTCCACTTTTAGGAGCTCCTCGAAACTCGATTTTATGATCATCTCTTAAGATTTTGAGCCACCGCTCTACTATCTTGACAGGAACTAATAGCTCGTTTACTAAAAATGGTGCACGCTTTCCTGGATTAGTTCTTATCTGATTAAATAGTAGATTTACTCCCTCACTTACTCCCTCATTAGATTCGAAAAGTAGCTTTGATGAGACAATAACTCGAAAACCGTGCTGGAAATTTTCAAAGACAGGGGGACGCAGACCATAGGATGCGAAGCCTTCTTGGATTCGTTTGATGCCTGACCCATATTTTTCAATAAAATGCGCTTCTTTGAACGTGGCAGATATCCTTTTATTGCGCGCCCATGGCGAGTAATCTTCACGAAGAAGCTGATCAATCGTTAAGTTATCAGCTAAACCACCTGGATTGAAAAACTCTATGGAATTGTAATACACCCTGATTATGGAATCGGCAAATTAATTTGGACTTGGGTGAAAAGGGCGTTTATTCTTCCTATTACGTTGTCGGCAGCGGGCCAAAAAGGAATACGTCCATGCCCATCGAGGTGAAACCGGCTGTGAGCGCGGGTTCAAGCATATAGCCCGACAGGCGCGTATCCTTGCCGATCACGACACGATGGCGGT
>NZ_VOXZ01000033.1:0-2921 GCF_013420455.1 Acinetobacter sp. YH01004 | reverse complement strand
TTCAAACAAATTCAGGCTGGGTTTATACTGCATTTATTATTGATGTGTTCTCACGAGCAATTGTTGGATGGAAAGTATCGACACGGATGAATACAGATATGGTGCTCGATGCATTGGAGCAAGCATTTAGGGCGGCAGAGGGGGCTGGAACGCTGAGTGCGCCCATGCCGCATTGCAAAGCAAAAGATAATCGGATAAAATGTAGCAATTCATATTCGTAAGCGTGGAGTAATCAGATGGGAAATTCCAAGTCAGCAGACAAGTAAGCCGCAACAACCAGTATTGTTGTTGCGGCGCTCTGTAAGGCTAGTCTCATCTGATTGCTGACGAGCAGACGTCGCCCGGTATTCCTTAATCGAGGGTTGATTCGTCATGACCACCACACGCCCCGCGTGGGCCTATACGCTGCCGGCAGCACTGCTGCTGATGGCTCCTTTCGACATCCTCGCTTCACTGGCGATGGATATTTATCTCCCTGTCGTTCCAGCGATGCCCGGCATCCTGAACACGACGCCCGCTATGATCCAACTCACGTTGAGCCTCTATATGGTGATGCTCGGCGTGGGCCAGGTGATTTTTGGTCCGCTCTCAGACAGAATCGGGCGACGGCCAATTCTACTTGCGGGCGCAACGGCTTTCGTCATTGCGTCTCTGGGAGCAGCTTGGTCTTCAACTGCACCGGCCTTTGTCGCTTTCCGTCTACTTCAAGCAGTGGGCGCGTCGGCCATGCTGGTGGCGACGTTCGCGACGGTTCGCGACGTTTATGCCAACCGTCCTGAGGGTGTCGTCATCTACGGCCTTTTCAGTTCGATGCTGGCGTTCGTGCCTGCGCTCGGCCCTATCGCCGGAGTATTGATCGGCGAGTTCTTGGGATGGCAGGCGATATTCATTACTTTGGCTATACTGGCGATGCTCGCACTCCTAAATGCGGGTTTCAGGTGGCACGAAACCCGCCCTCTGGATCAAGTCAAGACGCGCCGATCTGTCTTGCCGATCTTCGCGAGTCCGGCTTTTTGGGTTTACACTGTCGGCTTTAGCGCCGGTATGGGCACCTACTTCGTCTTCTTCTCGACGGCTCCCCGTGTGCTCATAGGCCAAGCGGAATATTCCGAGATCGGATTCAGCTTTGCCTTCGCCACTGTCGCGCTTGTAATGATCGTGACAACCCGTTTCGCGAAGTCCTTTGTCGCCAGATGGGGCATCGCAGGATGCGTGGCGCGTGGGATGGCGTTGCTTGTTTGCGGAGCGGTCCTGTTGGGGATCGGCGAACTTTACGGCTCGCCGTCATTCCTCACCTTCATCCTACCGATGTGGGTTGTCGCGGTCGGTATTGTCTTCACGGTGTCCGTTACCGCGAACGGCGCTTTGGCAGAGTTCGACGACATCGCGGGATCAGCGGTCGCGTTCTACTTCTGCGTTCAAAGCCTGATAGTCAGCATTGTCGGGACATTGGCGGTGGCACTTTTAAACGGTGACACAGCGTGGCCCGTGATCTGTTACGCCACGGCGATGGCGGTACTGGTTTCGTTGGGGCTGGTGCTCCTTCGGCTCCGTGGGGCTGCCACCGAGAAGTCGCCAGTCGTCTAACCGACGACTGGTAGCAGGCCCGCTCCGATGCGGCGCACTAACCATCGAAACCTCGTGAATGTCGGTATCCTGTCTGGCAGGATACCGCTCATTTCCCTTGTTCAGTTCATCGCCGTCGCCGAGCATCTGAATTTTCGGCATGCGGCCAAGGCACTTGGTATCAGCCAGTCGAGCGTCAGCGCGCGTGTGAAAGCGCTGGAGGATAACCTTGGTGTCCTGCTATTTGAGCGCCATGCGCGGGGCGTTCGGCTAACAGACGCAGGCAGGCACTTCATGGAGCGTGTCACGGCGGGTGTCGATCAACTCGATCACGCAGTGAAGACCGCAGGCATGACAGCTCAAGGAGAATACGGCCGGCTTCGCATCGGCATCCATGCCTTAATCCCACGCAGCTTTCTCACGGAGCTGATCCGTCATTATCGGGAAGAACATACGGGCATTGAGGTTGAGATCACCGAAGGCACAGCCCGCGATGCGGTGATGCAGCTTCGTGCTGACCAGCTCGACGTGGTGTTCGTCGCGGGCAAGCCCGAGATGCCCGACTGCCATACCCGACCGATCTGGACCGAACCGCTGGTGGCCGTGCTATCGGATGGGCATCGCCTCGCCGGGCAGTCCGCAATCACTTGGTCCGATCTGGTCGGCGAGACTTTCATTGTTCGCTATGGTGGCACCGGCCCGCAGGTCCATGACCATATCGTGCTGCGCCTTGCCGGGCGTTGGCCCGCACCGTCGATCCGGCGCTTTGATGTGGGGCGCGACACGCTGCTATCTATGGTCGGACAAGGCTTCGGCATCACTATCGTCGGCGAGGCAACGTCATTGTTGCCGACGACCGGCATCGTCTTCCTGCCCTTCCTCGATGAACCGGAGCCGGTTGCCTTTACAGCCGTCTGGTCGCCGTTCAATCGCAACTCCGCACTGAAAAATCTACTCAACCTCGCAGGCAAAATGAAGCGTGACGGCGATTCGCCCAATCGTTTCCTGGATGGCACTCGACCGGCACGATAACGGCACAGGCGATCCATCCTATTTGCCGCCGATAGTATCCGGCAGCCCTCCGGCATCCTCTTTCCTGTTGCCCGTCCCGATTTTGCCTACTCTCTGATCGGCTCCGTCTCTTTTGCCGACTGGAGCCTGCATTGCGCGGAGGCCGAATCCTTTGGGGTCAGATCGCCGTAGTCATCACCATCGTTCTGGTGATGACACTGAGAAATTTGACGATAATCAAAATACTGACCTGCAAAGAAGCGCTGCATACGTCGATAAAATGATTGTGGTAAACACTTGATGGGCAAGGCTTTAGATGCAGAAGAAAGATTACATGTTTGCTT
>NZ_VOXZ01000032.1:0-3418 GCF_013420455.1 Acinetobacter sp. YH01004 | reverse complement strand
GGCCAGGCCTCAGCATTTTATTATGGTGATCCCCTGGGCGAAATGCGCCTGGTAAGCAGAGTTTTTGAAATGTAAGGCCTTTGAATAAGACAAAAGGCTGCCTCATCGCTAACTTTGCAACAGTGCCAGTTTTATTACGAACGTGTTTTGGGTGGACAACGGAAAACATATTTCATCGAAAGACCAAAAAAAGAAAAAACACTTCCTGTTGTGATGAGTGAAGAAGAAACCATTCGGGTACTACGCGCTATTGAAAACGTGAAACACAAGGCTATTCTGATGACTATTTATTCGGCAGGTTTGCGCATTTCTGAATGTATAAACCTGAAAATAAAAGACATTGACTCCAAGCGCATGCAAATTCGTATAGAACAGTCAAAAGGAAAAAGAGATCGTTATACCATTTTATCTGAGAAAACATTAATTATTTTAAGAACATACTTTATGGAATATAAACCAAAAGATTATTTATTTGAAGGTCAAAAAGGTGGCGCATACTCAAGCCGAAGTATTCAAAACATTTTTAAAGCAGCTGTTTTAAAAGCAAAGATTCAAAAGGAAGTTACTGTACATACCTTACGACATAGCTTTGCAACGCATTTGCTTGAGAATGGTACGAGTTTACGTTATATTCAATCGTTGTTAGGTCATTCAAGCAGTAAAACAACTGAGGTTTATACACATATTACCACCAAGGGAATGGAACAATTAAAAAGTCCGATGGATTTGTTAGATATATAGAAAGGATTTGTATATTTGAGCAAAACTTAACAAAAAGCACTATGAATATAAATCCTTTTGAGAGAGTAGAAACGAACGGTAAACGGTTGAAAACGGATTTGTCACTGATAATGAAAGGTTTAGCAAAATAAGATATAGTGGATATATACGCCATTTGGCGTATAGCCACTTGTTATGTGCCATTTTTGAATGACAATGCGAATAGATACGGACAAACAAATGAATTTACTTAGTGATAAGAACGTTGCAATAATTGGTGGTGGACCCGTTGGACTGACTATGGCAAAATTATTACAGCAAAACGGCATAGACGTTTCAGTTTACGAAAGAGACAACGACCGAGAGGCAAGAATTTTTGGTGGAACCCTTGACCTACACAAAGGTTCAGGTCAGGAAGCAATGAAAAAAGCGGGATTGTTACAAACTTATTATGACTTAGCCTTACCAATGGGTGTAAATATTGCTGATGAAAAAGGCAATATTTTATCCACAAAAAATGTAAAGCCCGAAAATCGATTTGACAATCCTGAAATAAACAGAAATGACTTAAGGGCTATCTTGTTGAATAGTTTAGAAAACGACACGGTTATTTGGGATAGAAAACTTGTTATGCTTGAACCTGGTAAGAAGAAGTGGACACTAACTTTTGAGAATAAACCGAGTGAAACAGCAGATTTGGTTATTCTTGCCAATGGTGGAATGTCGAAAATAAGGAGCTTTGTTACCGACACGCAAGTTGAAGAAACCGGTACTTTCAACATCCAAGCTGATATTCTTCAACCGGAAATAAACTGTCCCGGATTTTTTCAGCTATGCAACGGCAACCGATTAATGGCGGGACATCAGGGCATTTTATTGTTTGCCAATCCCAATAATAATGGTGCATTGTATTTAGGAATTAGTTTTAAAACGCCCGATGAATGGAAAAATAAAATTCCCTTAGATTTTCAGGACAGAAACAGCGTTGCCGATTTTTTATTGAAAAGATTTTCCAAATGGAGTGAAGTTTACAAACAATTAATACGTTCGGTATCAACATTTCAATGCTTGCCCACAAGGAAATTTCCTTTGAACAATGATTGGAAAAGTAACCGTCCATTACCCATAACAATGATTGGCGATGCTGCTCATTTGATGTCGCCTTTTGCAGGACAGGGTGTAAATACGGGATTATTGGATGCTTTGATATTGTCTGAAAACCTTACAAACGGAGAATTTACAAGTATTGAAAATGCCATCGAAAACTACGAACAACAAATGTTTGTTTATGCAAAAGATACGCAGGACGAATCGACAGAAAACGAAACCGAAATGTTTAGTCCCAATTTTTCGTTTCAAAAATTATTGAATCTATAAACAGTAAGAAAAAACGGCTACTAACAAGCAGTTTTGCAATAGTGGGGCAGAAGTGCAAAATTGAACTTGTGTGCTTCTATCAACTTTTGTACATTAGCTGCCAGTTTAAGATGGGTGCATTTGAGTATGCCCAAAGGAGCCCGCAAGTATGCGCAGGACGAAGCCAGTAGCCGCGCCGATGGTGGCGCGGGTCTATCTGCGCGTCAGCACCGACGCGCAGGACTTGGAACGCCAAGAGGCGATCACTACGGCCGCGAAGGCCGCCGGCTACTACGTCGCCGGCATCTACCGTGAGAAGGCATCCGGCGCACGCGCCGACCGGCCTGAGCTGCTGCGCATGATCGGCGACCTACAGCCCGGCGAGGTGGTCATTGCCGAGAAGATCGACCGCATCAGCCGCCTACCTTTGCCCGAGGCCGAGCGCCTGGTGGCCTCGATACAGGCCAAAGGCGCACGCCTGGCCGTCCCTGGCGTGGTCGATCTATCCGACCTGGCGGCCGAGGCCCAGGGCGTCGCCAAGATCGTGCTGGAAGCCGTGCAGATCATGCTTTTTCGCCTGGCCTTGCAGATGGCCCGCGACGACTACGAGGACAGGCGCGAACGCCAGCGCCAAGGCATTGAGTTGGCCCGCCAGGCCGGGCGGTACAAGGGCCGCCGTGCTGATCCGAAGCGCCGCGCCCAAGTTGTCGCGCTGCGCAAGTCCGGCTACAGCATCAACAAGACCGCCGAGCTGGCCGGGTACAGTGCGGCCCAGGTGAAACGGATATGGGCCGAGGTCAGCCAGGCCGAAGCGAAGCAGCACGGCGCGTTCGTGGAGGACGCATTGACGGAAGCCGATGCCCTGGCCGCTGTCGGCCAGGATGAGCGCCAGGAGGAAAGGGCATGAAGAAGCCGAACCAAGACGACGAGCCGTTTTTCATCACCGAGGAGATTGCGGCCGAAATGATCGCCGGCGGCTATGAGTTCGAGCTGCCGCCCATTCCTTGCACCATCCGCCTACGCGACGTGCTGGAGCGCATGACCGATGCTGAGCTAGCATTGCAGCCGGGCGAGATCGCCGACCAGGAGCGTGAACGCTGCCGGCGCAAGCCGTGTTCAACCTCATGATCTGGTCATGGTATTTTTCATGGCACTGAGCCTGATAGTTCTTGCAAATTGTTGTCACTAAAGGGTTTTGTGTGCTTGTTTACAATCGAGTGGGAGTGACGGGCACTGGCTGGCAATGTCTAGCAACGGCAGGCATTTCGGCTGAGGGTAAAAGAACTTTCCGCTAAGCGATAGACTGTATGTAAACACAGTATTGCAAGGACGCGGAACATGC
>NZ_VOXZ01000031.1:0-1880 GCF_013420455.1 Acinetobacter sp. YH01004 | reverse complement strand
CCCTCCATATTCTATCCAATAACCACTTGGCAAAGTGTATGCTTTGAGCTGTGTCTGTACATCAGAAACAAAAGACCCTAAATCACGCCCTTCAACATTCGTTGTAACCACAACTCGGCGTTTACCATTTTCTCGACTGACTTGGTTGATTCCTTCAATGGTCGAGACTTGCGCGACATCCGACAATAAAATACTGCCACCATTTGGAAGCTGAATAGGTAACTGGGAAACAGATGCGACACTACGGTCTTGCTCTCCAAGACGGATAACAAAATCAAAACGACGATCGCCTTCTAAAATCTCTCCCACGCTTTGTCCACCAATACTTGCAGCCACCACATCCTGAATAGATTTCACACTCAAGCCATACTGGGCAGCTAAAGCTTTATCAATCTCTACATTGAGTAAAGGCAGACCCGAAGTTTGTTCAACTTTCACCGCACTGCTACCTGCGACTTGCTGAATGATTTTCGCGATTTTTGCAGCCTCAGTATTCAAAACCTGCATGTCATCACCAAAAACCTTCACCCCCACATCACTGCGTATACCTGAAATCAGTTCATTAAAACGTAGCTCAATAGGCTGAGAAAACTCACTGTTATTGCCGGGAATTGTCGCAAGATAAGCTTCCATTCGGGTTCGAAGTGCATCTAGGCTTTCTTTTGAATCTGGCCATTCCTCACGTGGTTTCAGCATGATATAACCATCGGAAATATTCGGTGGCATCACATCTGTCGCCACTTCAGCAGTCCCGGTACGGGCAAATATAGCTTTAATTTCGGGAAAGTTTTTCAGTAAAAGCTTTTCGGTATTTTCCTGAATACGTAAAGACTCTTCCAAGCCTGTGCTTGGAGAACGTAATTGCTGTACCGCAAAATCACCTTCACTCAGCTGGGGTGCAAACTCACTGCCAATCTTCGTGCTGAGCAGACCCGTAATGACCAAGAGACAAATGGCAAAAGTTAAAACCACCGCTTTGTAATGATAGGCTCCATCCAATATCTGTTGATATCGGGTTTTGAGCCAGATCATCCAACGGCTTTCCGTTTCTTTGATCTCCCCTTTAACCCATAAAGCAACTGCAGCGGGCACAAAGGTGATCGATAAAATAATAGCTGCCACCAGTGCGAGAACAACGGTTAAAGCCATCGGATG
The DNA here is from genome assembly GCF_013420455.1 of Acinetobacter sp. YH01004. Taxonomy (NCBI): domain Bacteria; kingdom Pseudomonadati; phylum Pseudomonadota; class Gammaproteobacteria; order Moraxellales; family Moraxellaceae; genus Acinetobacter; species Acinetobacter sp. YH01004. The sequence continues at coordinate 725 of NZ_VOXZ01000031.1, read as the reverse complement.
AAATAGTTTTGCTTCTACACCACTTAAAGCAAAAATCGGCAAATACACCACCAAAATAATAAGCTGACCAAAAATAAGAGGACGACGTGCTTGGCGGGCAGCCAGAAAAACTTCCTTAAAGCGTTCACTTTGTGTGAGAGGTCGTTTTAACAGTTGCTGTGTATGGGCTAAACGCCGGATACAGTTTTCGACAATCACCACAGCACCATCGACAATGATGCCGAAATCGAGTGCACCTAAACTCATCAGATTGGCACTGATATTTTTCTGTGCCATCCCGGTTAAGGTAAACAGCATAGAGAGTGGAATGACACAGGCAGTAATCAAGGCAGCACGGATATTCCCTAAAAACAGGAACAGAATGATGATGACCAGGATTGCTCCCTCTACCAAGTTTTTCTGAACGGTTTTAATCGCCTTCTCAACCAAGGTAGTACGGTCGTACACCGTTTCAATCACTACCCCTTTAGGCAAACTATTCTGAATATCTTGAAGCTTGGCATCCACAGCTTTAGAAACAGTCCGGCTATTTCCACCCATCGCCATCATGGCAATCCCTAAAACGGTTTCTTTGCCGTTATAGGTTGCCCCACCGGTTCTTAAATCATGCCCAATAGAGACTTGCGCAATATCACCAACCCGAATTGGGCTGCCATTTGGGCTACCCAGCATGGTGTTCTCAATATCAGAAAGCCCATTGAATGTACCCGGTACACGTACCGTCA
>NZ_VOXZ01000003.1:0-233130 GCF_013420455.1 Acinetobacter sp. YH01004 | reverse complement strand
CTTATTGCCATTTTCTGATGAATTTCATCTACGACAACGTAAAAGAATTGAAACATTGATAGGATTATTGAAAGAAAAATATCACTTAGTTACGAGTAAACATCGTTCGATTGCTGGTTTTTTAGCAGGCGTATTTTCTTCACTATGTGCGTATCAACTTTGCCAAAAGAATAAGCCTAAAATTCATGTGATTAAATCTTTGGCTTATCCGTAACTGGGGTTAGTTAACACTTGTATAAAAACGAGTAGTTTTAAGTGCAAAAAAAGCCACCCCCGAAGGGTGGCTCTTTTGAAAAAAAATTGAATTAGAAGCGGTAACCGATTTTTAAACCGTATGCCCATGCATCGTTGTCTTCAAACTCTGCAACATAATCAGAACCGCCTGCTTGAGCACCTGTTTGGGCTTTAGCATCACCCAACATGAAGTATTTTACACCACCTGCAATAAAGTAGTTTGGTGCAGGTGAGTATTGAACCCCTAGACCCACGTTCCAATAACCTTCAGTAGGACCAAGAGTTGATACAGGGTTACCTGCGCCAGAATCCCAACCTACAGATACGTTGCCAGCCCATTGGTCATTTAATTTGCGACCAACACCTACAGTTGCAGAAATTTGGTCATCTTCATATTCAACTAGATTAAAGCCATTAGGACGTTGAACTAGAGGACCTACAGCCTCACTTACAAGACCAAATTTATGTGGACGGATAGAGAACTTAGACCACTCTACCCAACGTAAGTTTGCAAATGCCACAGTATTTGCCATGATTCCAGTTTGGAAATCTAAATTTACAGACTGTGGTGTGGTAATTGTAGTTTTACCTTCTGAAGTTGCGATAGCACCTGCTGCTGCCGCACCATTCGGCAGTAATGCTAATGCTTCAAGAGTTGGTAATGTTTCGCGCACATTAACGTCGTGATCAATTTCTGAACGATATGTCAAAGATGCTTTTAAGGCAATTTCAGGAATTTGGTATGAAACCCCAGCTAACCAGCCCATTGCACTATCTTCAGGGATTGATGCATCATAACCATTGAATAGGCTATATGCTTGACCACGAAGTGCTACATTACCTTTAATGGTTTGGTAAACGGCACCACCATAAATATTCCAATTTTCAGTAGGTTGGAAACCAGCAATAAAAGAAAGGTTTTGTGTATCAACTTCTACGCTAGTATTTCCTGTTCCTAATAGGTCATTTACGTTAGCCAAACCAGCATCAACTGCTTGAGTCACCGCATTTTGAACATTTTGAGTGATTGCAGCTGTAACGCCATTTTCAATCGTTGTCATCGCAGCAGTATTACTACGAATTACTGACTCTGCAATTGCTTGGGTAGGGGCTGCACCACTTGCAACAAGTCCAGCAGCTTGGGCTGAAACAGTACTATCTATGCCTGCTTGTAGATTTTGAGCTAATGCTCCAGGAAGATTTGCTGCAACTTGTGTATCAATGGTGGTTTGACGAATCCCAGCCAAAGCTTCAGGTGCTAGAATTGTATTGGTCGCATCTGAAACGAAAACATTGTTACCAGTATAAGCAGCATCAGCACCATATGGTTGATCGTATAAAATACCAAATGAGAAGTTTTTTGTTGGTTGAAGTTTTAGGGCTGCGCTAGGGAAATAATAATCGCCTGCCATATCTCCAATACTACGACGAGTATCACTTGTGCCTGCTTCTTTACCAGAAACATTTGGATCTAATACAGAAATACCTGCTTCAAAATAGTTACCCGGTTGTAAGAACGCAGCAATAGATTGACCAGAACGATCTAGAGCTGCAGCAAAAGCACCTGTCATTGGTACAGTTGCTAAAATCATTGCTGTGCTTAGTGCTTTTAATTTCATTATACATTTCCCTTGGGCTATAAAGTCTTTTATGACAGTTTTTGTTGATGCTTTAAGCTTTCATCTAGGATGATTTCGGCTTGTATTCACCGAGACCATTTGTTACTCCATGTGACAAAAATATCACAATTAAAATAAGAGTAAATGCTCTAGAAAAAACTATTCAGTATAAAAATTAAACCAAATAGAGTATTTGTTCTAATAAAGAGGTGTTTTTTATCTATTAGTATTTGATAAATAAGAAATAAAATTAATAAATTCGCATTTGGTAGGGTGTTTTTGATTGGTTAAAAAAAATACTATTTTTATTCTAAAACCCATTGTTGCTCTGCATATTTAGCAACAATGGGACAGATCAACGTGTGGTTTTTCCAAGCTTTGCCAATAAAATAACAGGAATAAGACCGACCAATACAATTAGCAAGGCAGCCACAGCACCATCTTCATAGGTTCCTCTAGAAGCTTCTGCATACAATTGGGTAGCGAGTGTTTCCATATTTAAGGGACGGAGCAACAAAGTGGCAGGTAGCTCTTTCATACAATCTACAAAAATTAATAAAGCTGCAGAAATAATAGCAGGACGTAATAATGGCAGGTGTACACGCCACAACAATGCAAAGTTGTTTTGCCCTAAATTGCGTGCAGCATCATCAAAAACACCATGAATACGGTTATAGCCTGACTCAATGCCACCTACTGAAATGGCTAAAAAACGCACTGCATAAGCATAAATAAGGGTAAAACTGGTGCCGAGGAATAATAAACCTGTATGTATCCCTAATTTAAATTCTAAAAAATCTGCAACGGCATGATCAATTTTGCCCAAAGCCAGCATGAGACCAATGGCTAAAACTGTTCCTGGAATGGCATAGCCTAAGCTAGAAATGCGGCTAAACCAGGTGTGTTTACTAAAACGTGCAGCACTGACAATAAAGAAACCAATCAAAATAGTTACCACAGTTGCAAGACTAGCAAGTGTCAGTGTGTTGATGGATGCTTGGATTAGAAAATCTGAAAAGCCTGCATATTGAATGCGTTTATAAGATTCTACAAGTAAGTGACTGGTGGGAATTAAAAAGCCAATACAAACAGGAATTAAGCCCAAGCCTAGTAACACAAGCGCTTTAAGCCCTTTGACCGATTGTGCAGGCATTAAACGGCTGCGTTGAGCCGAGTTCATATAACGCTGTTTACGTCGTCCTAAACGTTCTACCAAGACCAATAAGGTAATAATCATCAACATGAAAATGGCAATTTGTGCGGCACTGGCTAAATCGGACTGATTGGTCCAGGTTGAATAAATCGACAAAGTTAAGGTTTTAATGCCTAAAAATTCTGTTGCACCAATATCATTAATAGTTTCCATTAAAACTAGACTGGTGCCCACAGCAATGGCAGGACGTGCCAGTGGAATTGCAACACGTAAAAACACTTGATCGGGTTTTAATCCTAATGTACGTGCAACCTCAATTAAACTGGCCGATTGCATCAGAAACATTGCACGGGTGCTTAAATACACATACGGATACAGCACAAAGCTAAGCAAGAAGATGCCGCCCCAAACGGTACGAATATTAGGAAACCAAAACTGTTGTAATTCTAAATTAAACCCATCCCGCAGGATACTTTGCACAGGGCCAATGGGGTGCAAAATGTCGATATAACTATACGCAATAATATAAGTTGGTACGGCTAAAGGCAGCAGTAAGGCCCAATCTAAAAATGCACGACCTCGGAATTGATACGCTGTTACAATCCATGCGCTGCCTGTACCAATCAGGATGGTGAGAATACCCACACCCAACAATAAAATCCCTGTTTCTACCAACGTGTGTGGAATTACATAACGCAGCAGATGCCCCCAAATTTCGCTATCACCTTGTAATGCTGTCCAAATTAAAGCGAGCACAGGTAAACAGGCGAGTAGCGTCAATAACCCACTGAGCGAAAATAAAAAATTAAATTTATTTTTAAGCATTGCAATAGAGGTACTAAATAAGGGGAGGGATCAGTTGAGCATCTTACAGTGCAAAGCGCTGCACTGTAAGACAAAAGCAGAAAATTTTAGCGGTTAAACTGGACTTTATCGACCAATAAGTTGGCGGCTTTACGGTGACGTGCAATATCGCTTAAACGAATTGAATCAATATTCAGTTTGCCAAAACTAGCAATAATCGGGTCAATTTTTACCCCAGGTTTGACAGGGTATTCAAAGCCGTTTTGTGCATAGATGGCTTGTGCATGATCTGAAGCTAGAAACTCAAGCAGTTGCACGGCTTCTTTGCGGTTTGGTGCATGTTTTGAAACCACTGCACCCGATACGTTGACATGCGTTCCACCATTTTTAAAACGCGGAAGTACCACGTTAATGGCATTGCCCCAACGTTGTTGTTCGGCATCGCCTGTACGCATCGTGCCGACATAGTAGGTATTGGCTACGCCAATATCACAAATTTTTCCTAAAATATCACGTGCCACATCACGGTCACCACCGCTGGCTGGGCGAGCTAAATTGGCTTTCACACCACGCAACCAAGTTTCGGCTTGTTTTTCACCATGATGGGCAATATACGCTGCAATTAAAGCAGTGTTATATGGATGGTTGCCTGAACGAATACAGATTTTATTTTTCCATTTTGGATTGGCTAAATCTTCATAAGTAATCGCATTAAGCGGTGTACGGTCTTTAGAGGCGTAGACTGCACGTGCACGCATCGACAAAGCATACCAATGACCATTGGCAGCTCGTAAATTGGCAGGAATTGCGCTATTTAAGGTTTTAGAACTTACGCGCTGGGTTAAACCACTTTCTACTAAATCAACCAAATTGCCAAAATCTACAGTCAGCATCACATCGGCAGGAGAAAGACGACCTTCTGCTTTTACACGTTCCAATAAACCATCTTTAATAAAAACCGTATTGACTTTTACCCCAGTTTTTTGGGTAAATTCGGTTAATAAGGTTTGAATCAGCACAGGTTCGCGCGTGGTGTATAAATTGACTTCCGCTGCTTGTGCGACACTTGCACCAAATGCAAGTAAACCTGTAACAAGCAATGATAAATTAGACAGTGGTTTCATGCAGTATTCCTAATTAAAAATTTAAACCTGAACAGCAGCTTGAGTAGAAGATGAAGCAGTGGGTGATTGTTCATCAGACGCCAAGAAATAACAGCTGTTTAAATTGACAGAAACATAGACTTGTTCAGCGGGCTGAATATCTTGAAGATGACTGACTTGCGCCAAAAGAGTGAGATCGTGATCGCGTAGTTTTAGACGCAGTTGTTGCGCATGTCCCATAAAACTTGATGACACAACGCTTGCGGGCAACGCATTTTCACTTGGTGTTTGGCTGACACGCAATTGATGCGGGCGCAAGCAGCAGACCAGTGAATCTTGAGTGTTTGCATGTTCTGGTAAATCAATCTTGCCAAATACGGTATGAATTTCTTGCTGCTTGATGCGCGTTGGAATTTCATTCAACGAAGAAAAATATCGTGCAGCAAACAACGTTTTCGGCTGTAAATAAAGTTGTTTCGGTGAACCAATTTGAATAATTTGCCCTTGGTGCATCAAAATAATTTGATCGGCAATTTGCAGTGCTTCTTCTGGGTCATGTGTCACGATAACCGTAGTCGTTTCAGTTTGCTTGAGCAGTTGAATGGTGTTTTGACGAATTTGATCACGCAGGCGATGATCCAAATTTGAAAAAGGTTCATCCATTAACAAGACTTGTGGTTCTGGTGCTAAGGCACGTGCTAAGGCAACGCGTTGTTGTTCGCCGCCTGAAAGTGTATATGGATAGCTGTCTTGATGATGCAACATGGAAACATGCGCTAAAGCTTGTTTGGCAATAGTTTCCCGCTGCGCTTTGGGAAATTTCTTTAAGCCAAAGATAACATTGTCTAACACACTTAAATGCGGAAAAAGTGCGTAATCTTGAAAGACTAAACCAATATGGCGAGCTTCTGCAGGAATCTGTGCATGTTCACTCCACAAGGTATTTTGTTCCAGTTGGATTGTGCCGCTGCTTGGTGTTTCCAAGCCTGCAATCAGACGTAGCATTGTGGTTTTGCCGCAGCCTGAATGACCTAATAAACACACAATTTGTCCACTCATCGCTGACCATGTTGCTTGTTGCACTGCAAAACGCGAACCAAACTTTTTACTGAGCTGTTGGATCGTCAAGACATTGGCAGGTTGAGCAGCGTACGCATTCATAGTTTATTCACACGACAAATTTTGTGCTCAAATGATAACTAAGAACTCTTCTCATGTAGAGTCTTTTTATCATTTAGAATGTAAATGATGTAGTTTTTGCTACAAAAAGTTGAAATATCAACTGAAAACAATAGGTTGGAATTTAAATTATTTTAAGTGCAGCACTTTATTTATGGGCTATTAAAAGGGGGGGCTTAAAAGCAAAAAGTTACTGCCGAAGCAATAACTTTTCAATTTTTAGAAATCTGTACTATGCGTACTATGCAAATTAAGGTTTTTTCGCATTAAGCACTCTAAATAAAATGTACATCAAGACCACCCATACAGGAATCATAATGACTGATTCTTTAAAGCCTTGAGTCCACATAATATAAAGTACCACTGCAATAAACGCTAAAACCAAATAGTTGCTAAATGGTGACCATAGCGCAGGGAACTTAGTTGGAATCGCTAATTTTTTCAGTGTGCTGGTAAATTTAAGGTGAGTCAAACTGATCATCGCCCAGTTTAAAACCAATGCACCCACAACAATATACATGAGGTGGCTTAAAGCTTCTTCAGGTACAAAGTAGTTCAACAATACACAGCCGAAAATTAATACCGCAGAGAATAATACTGCTGGAATTGGCACACCTTGTTTATTCACTTTTAGGAAAATTTTTGGTGCGTTACCTTGTTTGGCTAAACCAAACAGCATACGGCTGTTGGCATACATCCCACTGTTATACACAGAAAGTGCCGCAGTCAAAATCACGAAATTCAGTAAGTGCGCTGCCCATTCAATGCCCATTTGACTAAAAATCATCACGAATGGACTTTTATCTAAACCACCTAAATCTAACTGATTCCAAGGCACTAAAGACAATAGAATGGTGAGTGAACCGATATAGAAAATTAGAATACGGAACACCACTTGGTTAATGGCTTTAGGAATGGTTTTTTCAGGATCTTGCGCTTCTGCGGCTGCCATACCAATCAACTCAATGCCGCCAAAGGCAAACATGAGGAATGCCAGCATAAAGAACAAACCTTCAAAGCCATTCGGGAAGAACCCCCCATGCGCCCAAAGGTTGCTGAATGATGCGGTTGAATTGGCATCTGCAGAAAGTAAGAGATATAAACCAAACACAATCATCGAAACCACAGCAGCGACTTTAATGATTGCTAGCCAGAACTCTGATTCACCGTAGAACTTTACATTGCCCAAGTTAATAATGGTAATCACAATGAAAAAGAACAGTGCCGATGTCCAAGCAGGAATATGCGGCCACCAATAGTTAATGTATTTGGCAACTGCGGTGAGTTCTGCCATTGCCACCAAAATATACAAAATCCAATAGTTCCAACCTGCTAAAAAGCCGGGGAATTTACCTGCATATTTATAGGCAAAGTGACTGAATGATCCTGCAACGGGCTCATGAACAATCATTTCCCCCAATTGGCGCATAATTAAAAATGCAATAAGACCACCAATGGCGTAACCCAAAATAATAGAAGGGCCAGCAGATTGGATGACCTGCGCGGAACCTAAGAATAAGCCTGTACCAATTGCGCCACCCATGGCAATCAATTGAATATGGCGGTTCTTTAAGCCACGCTGAAGTTGTGAAGACTCGTTGTTCAAAGTATTCAGCCCGACAAGGAAAAAGTGACAAGATTGTAATAGATCAAATTTCATTAGCCTAGTAGCTAGGCAATAATGAAATAAATTTATAATAAATATTAAAATATTTTATGGTTTTTATTTGTATAAAAGATAAGTGAATCAATATATTAATTTTATTTTTGCCTTATAAATCAAGATGACTGGTTAGGGTGAAATTTACCAAATGTTGTTTTTTTATACTTAAGTCAAGACCGCGATACCTTTTGAATAAAAACCGTTATGATGCAAAAGGGTCTTTTTATATGGCCATAACAATCAAAAAACAAGGGAATAAAATTCATGCGTTTTGCACCACAAGTTAAAATTCCAGCAACATATATGCGTGGCGGTACCAGTAAAGGTGTATTTTTTAAACTTGATGATTTACCTGCAGCAGCGCAGCTGCCAGGCAAAATTCGAGATCAAATTTTATTGCGTGTGATTGGCAGTCCAGACCCTTATGCCAAGCAAATTGATGGAATGGGCGGTGCAAGCTCAAGTACCAGTAAAACCGTAATTTTAGCCAAAAGCACTCAACCCGATCACGATGTCGATTATTTGTTTGGGCAAGTTTCGATTGATCAGCCATTTGTCGATTGGAGTGGCAACTGCGGTAACTTAACAGCTGCAGTCGGTGCATTTGCGATCAGCAATGGCTTGGTCGATGCCAGTAAAATTCCAGAAAATGGCATTTGTACTGTACGTATCTGGCAAAAAAATATTGAAAAAACCATTATTGCGCATGTGCCTATGGCGCATGGTCAGGTGCAGGAAACGGGTGATTTTGAGTTGGATGGCGTGACTTTTCCTGCCGCAGAAGTACAAATTGAATTCTTAGACCCTGCCGATGATGGCGAAGAAGGTGGGGCAATGTTCCCAACTGGAAATGTGGTGGATACTTTGCATGTGCCAGATATAGGAACATTCCAAGCGACCTTTATTAATGCGGGTATTCCAACAATTTTCCTAAATGCAGAAGAAATTGGTTATATAGGCACAGAACTGCAAGATGCAATCAATGGTGATGCACAAGCTTTGGCACGTTTTGAAACCATTCGCGCTTATGGTGCTAAACAAATGGGTTTGATTCAGGAAATTGCTGAAGCTGAAAAACGCCAACATACGCCAAAAATTGCCTTTGTTTCTGCGCCAAAAAGTTATGTATCTTCAAGTGGTAAACAAATTCAGGCTGAAGATACCGATTTATTGGTACGTGCATTGTCGATGGGTAAATTACACCATGCCATGATGGGTACAGCAGCAGTCGCGATTGGTACAGCTGCAGCCATTCCGGGAACATTGGTCAACTTGGCTGCGGGCGGGGGAGAGCGTGAAGCAGTGCGCTTTGGACATCCATCAGGTACGCTTCGTGTGGGTGCGCAAGCCGTGCAGGAAAATGGACAATGGCAAGTCAAAAAAGCTGTGATGAGCCGTAGTGCACGTGTATTAATGGAAGGTTGGGTGCGTGTACCTGCGGAAACATTAGAATAAGTTTTGTTTGCAGTGCAAGGCGCAGTGAAGGATAGGATAGACGAAGTGTCATAGACTCTAGTTAACTAAATACAGCCTCTATTTCGATAGGGGCTTTCTTATGGCTGAAATGTTATATCAGTTCAGTTAAGGCTTAAAAAACTTTGAATTACAGGTACAATGCTGCAACACAGGCAGCTTACTGCTTATTAGACATGAACCAACCACTCGAGGCGAATGTGTCATCACTTCACGATTTACAGGCGCATGCATTAACCGCAGCCCAACAACGTATTCAGCAAGACTTGCTTACCGCTTTAGAGGCTTTTGCATTGCCAGAACCGTTAAAGTCTGCCGTGCATCATGCCGTCATGTTGGGTGGAAAACGTGTTCGCCCTGCCTTGTGTTATGCCACCGCAGCATTAAGACCGAATCAAAACTCTGCTGCGGTACGCCGTGCTGCAGTTGCGATTGAGCTGATTCATTGCTATTCATTGGCACATGATGACTTGCCGTGTATGGACAATGACTTGTTGCGTCGTGGGCAACCGACGTGCCATGCAGCGTATGGTGAAGATACAGCATTGTTGGCAGGCGACATTTTACAGTCGATGGCATTTGAAATTTTAGGCAGTCGTTTGTTTGATCAGGCTGTTGCAGTAGATCAAGGCATTGTGCTCAAACAGATGCAAATTTTAGCCACCGCTTCTTCAAAAATGGTCTGTGGTCAGGTTTTAGACTTGCAGTCTGAAGGTAAACAGGTAGATCAGGCGACTTTGGAAAATATCCACCGTAATAAAACAGGGGCGTTAATTTCTGCAGCGGTGATGATGGCCGCTGTGACCGTGTTTGATGGACGAGATAAAGCGATTCCGCAATTGCGTGAATATGCGCAGGCGATTGGTTTAGCCTTTCAGGTACAAGACGATATTTTAGATATTATTTCGGATACTGAAGTACTAGGTAAAACTGCAGGGAAAGATGAACAAGTTGAAAAATCGACCTATCCTGCACTCATGGGCTTGGAAAAAGCACAAGCTTATGCACAAGAATTGCACGATCAAGCCTTTGCTGCGTTGGCATATTTTAAAACTGATACCGTCTTAGAGTTACAGCAAATTTCCGAGTTTTTATTGTCACGTAAAAGCTAAATTATTCTAGATGGAGGGCTTGTGGCTCTCAATACTCAAAAGCGAGCAGATGCTCGCTTTTTTGTGCTTTATGAAAGTGTTAGCTGTTTTAAGCGACACACTTTAATGCAGATTCTATACGGCTTTATTCTTGTAGCGTTGCATCAGGTGGTAAAATTGCTTTGCCTTGTTTTAAGCTGTCTAAAGCCTCGCGGTTAAAATCTACCAACAAAGAATTATTTTGTGGATCAATCGCATAACGGCTAATTAATTTTTGATCGCCTTGTAAGGTTTCAAGGCGGTATTCATCTGCAATATTCATAATGCCGTCTAAATTAATGGTGGCAGATGCTTTGTCTTGGCGAAATAACTCGTAAATATCACGCAGGTCAAAAATTGCATTTTGTGCGTCAGGATGTTTTTCAAAATAATTTTGCAAATGACGAATAAATAATTGCGCAAACATAAAGTAATTTGGTTTGTGGGTATAGTCTAAGCTCATGTGTTTACTCCTTATTATTCAAATTTTTAATGCTTACTAGGAATAGCACACTCTGGGTGAAAAATTAAAGAAACTCAGGGTCTAAGTTGCAAAAACTACACAAAATTTTGTGCGGCTTAAACTAAGCTGAAACCTGAAGTTGCGATGATCTCTCTATAAATTTAAAAACTTTGCAACGAACCGCTCAATTGGTGTTTTGGAAAAAATAATCACAACTGACTTATCTATTTGTTAAAGCGATTAAGAGCCCTACGGAGTAGTGGAATTCTAAAATATCAAGTATTTGAATAAAAAATCATCCGAAAGACTAAGACTTATGAACTAGCAAGTGAAATCATAAATCAGGTACAATTGGCGTGATTAATTTTGTGTTTGGTGTATTTGAAGGCCAATACATACATTCTTTGTTAATAAATAGGCCTGCCAGGAGTTATCCCCGCATGAGTGCCATTACTCCATACGAATGGGCAATTATTGCCTTCGTGATCGGCGTTACATTTTTATGCGTCTTTATGCTGACCGTTCCTTTACTCCTTGGGGGTAAATCATGGGGGCGTGCGAAGCAAGAGCAGTTTGAGTCGGGTGTTGTAGGTGCTGGTGGAGCACGTATCCGCTTATCTGCAAAGTTCTATTTGGTTGCAATTTTCTTCGTTGTTTTCGACTTAGAAGCACTTTATCTATACGCATGGGCAGCTTCTGTTCGTGAAGTAGGTTGGGTGGGCTTTGCAACGGCTGCTGTATTTATTTTAGTTTTACTCGTTGGCTTAATTTATGAATTATCAACTGGTGCGCTGAACTGGGCTCCATCTGATAAGCGTAAAGCAGCAGGGATTAAACCTAAAATTGGTTCGCCAAATATGGATCTTGCAGAAATCACACGCTTTAACTCAATTGAAGAATTGGTAACGGACCCTACCGGTCAAATTCCAGCTCAATCCTCTGGTCGTGTAAAAAAATCTGCGACTACCTCATCTGACAAGGAGTAACTCGGGATGAAATATACCTTAACCCGTGCGAATCCCGATGCTGATCAATATCCACTTCAAGAGCGTCAGATCGTAACCGATCCGCTTGAAGAAGAAGTGAATAAAAATGTGTTCATGACTCGTTTAGAGGACTTGGCACATACAGCAGTAAACTGGGGACGTAAGAACTCAGTTTGGCCGTTTAACTTTGGTACATCGTGCTGCTACGTAGAGTATGCAACTACCTTAACAGGTGTGCATGACTTGTCACGTTTTGGTGCAGAAGTTATTCGTGCTTCACCGCGTCAGGCAGACTTGATGATTGTTGCAGGTACGTGTTTTGTGAAAATGGCACCTGTAATTCAACGTTTGTACGAGCAAATGCTTGAGCCTAAGTGGGTAATCTCAATGGGCGCATGTGCAAACTCAGGTGGTATGTACGACATTTATTCAGTTGTGCAAGGTGTGGATAAAATCATTCCTGTGGATGTGTACATTCCGGGTTGCCCACCACGTCCTGAAGCATTAATCCAAGCATTGATGTTATTACAAGACCAAATTCAATTAGAGCGTCGTCCGTTGTCTGCGGTGATTGGTGATGATCTTAAGCCAGTATATAAGCCGAAGATGATGCCAGAACGTGACCGTAAGAATGCGCAGCGTATTGCGGTGAAAAACTTACGCTCTATGGATGAAATTAAATAATTTAAACGTACAAATATTGATGCACCCGACGGGTGTAGTTGTCGTTTAGGTTGACTGAATTTGTATTAAATAGGAAGCCAAGCCAATGGCTGAAACTGACATTGCTATGCCAGAATCAACAGCAGTTGATTCACGCCCAGCATTTGCAATTGTAGAAGAGCTCAAAACCAAATTTGGTGAGAACTTCTATGTGCAAACGACTTTTGAAGATTTTCCAACAGTCTGGGTTGAGCGCGCACGTGTACAAGAAGTTTTAATGTTCTTGCGTACAGTGTCACGTCCATACGTGATGTTGTTCGACTTGTCTGCGGTAGATGAGCGTTTGCGTACTCACCGCGATGGTCTACCTGCGTCTGACTTTACTGTGTTCTATCACTTGTTATCGCTAGAGCGTAACACGGACATTCGTATTAAAGTTGCGTTGAATGAGAGTGATCTCAATATTCCAACAGCAACCAACATTTGGCCAAATGCCAACTGGTACGAGCGTGAAGCTTACGATATGTTTGGTATCAACTTCGAAGGGCATCCAATGCTTCGTCGTATCTTGTTGCCAACATATTGGGAAGGTCATCCGTTACGCAAAGAGTATTCTGCACGTGCAACGGAATATACACCGTATATGCAGAACCAAGCCAAACAAGACTTCGAGCAAGAACACCTTCGCTTTGTGCCTGAAGATTGGGGCTTAAAGCGCGGTAATAAAGACGAAGACTTCATGTTCCTGAACTTGGGTCCTAACCACCCATCTGCGCACGGTGCGTTCCGTGTAATTTTGCAGTTGGATGGTGAAGAAGTGAAAGACTGTGTGCCAGATATCGGCTATCACCACCGTGGTGTGGAAAAGATGGCTGAGCGTCAAACTTGGCATTCATTCATTCCTTATACAGACCGTGTGGACTACTTGGGTGGTTGTGCGCAAAACATGCCGTATGTCATGGGTGTGGAACAACTGGCAGGCATTACTGTGCCAGACCGCGCACAATGTATCCGTGTCATGATGTCGGAATTGTTCCGTATCAATAACCACTTATTGTTCATTGGTACTGCAATTCAGGATGCGGGCGGTATGACCCCTGTATTCTATATGTTCGCAGACCGTCAAAAAATCTACGATGCGATTGAAGCTATTACCGGTTACCGTATGCACCCAGCATGGTTCCGTATCGGTGGTACCGCACACGACTTACCAAACAACTGGCAACACCTGATTCGTGAAATCTTAGAGTGGATGCCAAAACGTATGAACGAATACTACACTGCGGCATTACGCAACTCGGTATTCATGGGTCGTACGCAAGGCGTAGCGCAGTATGATGCGAAATCTGCCTTGGCTTGGGGTGTGACAGGTACTGGTTTACGTGCAACAGGTATCGACTTTGATGTGCGTAAATACCGTCCATACAGTGGTTATGAAAACTATGACTTCGAAGTACCTGTAGAGTACGAAGGCGATGCTTACGCACGTGTACTGGTTCACTTCCGTGAAATCGAAGAGTCATTGAAAATCATCAAACAATGTCTAGATAACATGCCATCTGGTCCATATAAAGCAGACCATCCATTGGCTGTTCCACCACCAAAAGACAAGACATTACAAGATATTGAAACCCTGATTACGCACTTCTTAAGCGTGTCTTGGGGTCCTGTAATGCCTGCTGGTGAAGCATCTGTAATGGCAGAAGTGGTGAAAGGTGCATCGAATTACTACTTGACTTCAGATAAGTCAACGATGAGTTACCGTACCCGTATTCGTACACCAACTTTCACGCATTTACAGCAAATGCCTTCTGTGATTAACGGCAGTCTGGTATCTGACTTAATCATTTATTTAGCGACCATTGACGTCGTAATGGCAGACGTGGATCGCTAAGGGGTAAACGCATTATGATGATTTTGACTGATAAAAAGCCACGTGTGAATGTTGAAGGGATTTTGACTGCGGAAGAAATCCATGAAATTGAACATCACATTGGTCATTATCCGTACCCACGTGCAGCATCTTTAGATGCCTTGAAGTGTGTACAGCGCCGTAATGGCTGGGTAGATGATGCGCAGTTAAATGCGATTGCACAGCTTCTAACCATCAGCGTTGCTGATTTAGAAGGTGTCGCAACATTCTATAACCGTATTTATCGCCAGCCTGTAGGTCGTCACGTGATTTTATTGTGTGACTCGATTGCATGCTTTTTGATGGGTGCAGAAACACTTGCAGAAGCATTCCAGCGTGAATTAGGCATTCAGTTTGGTCAAACGACTGCAGATGGTCGTTTCACGTTATTGCCAATTTGCTGTTTAGGAAATTGCGATAAGGGTCCAACCTTGATGATTGATGAAGATACTCACGGTTTAGTTGAGGTGACATCGGTGCAACAGTTATTGGAGAAGTATGTATGAATACCGAACCAAGACCAATTTATGGTGACGGTAACCCAGAAACGCATCCATTAACTTGGCGTTTAAGCAAGCAAGAGCACGTGCGTAATGCAGATGATTACGAAGCACTAGAAGGCTATGCAGGCTTTAAGAAAGCGATTTCTATGCCGCCTAAAGATGTGCTTGAAGTCATTAAAGCTGCGACAGTGAAAGGTCGTGGTGGTGCAGGCTTCCCAGCAGGGATCAAATGGTCACTGATGGCACCAAACGACAATTCAGGTCCACGTTACCTGATTTGTAATGCCGATGAGATGGAACCGGGTACTTTCAAAGACCGTTTGTTGATGGAAAAACTTCCACACCAACTGATTGAAGGTATGCTGATTGCTGCGTACACGCTTGAAGCAACCCACGGCTATATCTTTATTCGTGGCGAATACATCGAAGCTGCACAGTACTTAAATGAAGCGATTGAGCAAATTCGTGCCAAAGGTTATTTGGGCGAAAACATTTTAGGTACTAACTGGGGCTTTGAACTATACGTGCACACGGGCGCAGGTCGTTATATCTGTGGTGAAGAAACCGCATTGATTAACTCGCTTGAAGGTCGTCGTGCTAACCCACGTACTAAACCACCATTCCCGCAAGTTGCAGGGGCATGGGGTCGTCCAACGATTGTCAACAACGTAGAAACCTATAACAACTTACCTGCAATCATGTTGCGTGGTGCAGAGTGGTATATCGGTTTATCTGCAGGTAAATCGAAAGACCCTGGCACAAAAATTTACGGTGCTTCTGGTAAGGTGAAATTCCCAGGTCTATGGGAGCTTCCATTTGGTACGACTGCACGTGAAGTAATTGAAGACTATGCGGGTGGCATGCGTGATGGCTTGAAGCTAAAAGCATGGTTACCGGGTGGTGCATCTACCGACTTCTTGGCAGCAGAACACATTGACTTGCCTATGGATGCAGAAAGCATCATGAAGGCAGGTTCACGTTTAGGCACGTGTTTGCTTATGGTGGTCGATGAAACCCAATGTATGGTTTCTGCAACCCGTAACTTAGAAGAATTCTTTGCGCGCGAATCATGTGGTTTCTGTACCCCATGTCGTGATGGTTTACCGTGGGCTGTAAAAGCACTCAAAGCAATTGAAAATGGCGAAGGGAAAGAAGAAGACATTCAACATCTTCAAGAACTCACCAAAAAATTGTGGATTGGTAAGACCTTCTGTGCTCACGCACCAGGTGCGATGGAGCCATTAATGGGCGCACTCAAATATTTCCGTGGCGAGTTTGAAGCAAAAGTGGCAAATAGCCGTCCTGCTGCTCAAGCTAGCAACGTAGAACAAGCTTAAGGAATTCGACTATGGCTACAATTCATGTCGATGGAAAATCGTACGAAGTCAATGGCTCGGAAAACTTGCTGCAAGCATGTTTGAGCCTTGGGATCGACATTCCGTACTTTTGTTGGCATCCATCCTTAGGTTCTGTCGGTTCTTGCCGTCAATGTGCCGTGACCCAATATGCGAACCCTGAAGATACTCGTGGTCGCTTGGTGATGTCATGTATGACACCTGCTGCTGACAATACCTATATCTCGATTGAAGACAAGGAAGCAACTGAGTTCCGTGCTTCAATTGTAGAGTTCTTGATGACCAACCACCCACACGACTGTCCAGTCTGTGAAGAAGGTGGTCACTGTCATTTACAAGATATGACTGTAATGACACAGCACGATCGTCGTCGTTACCGCTTTACTAAACGTACTCACTATAACCAAGAGCTTGGTTCGTTCATCGCGCATGAAATGAACCGTTGTATCGCGTGTTATCGTTGCGTGCGTTACTACAAAGACTATGCAGGCGGTACAGACTTTGGTGTCTATGCCAACGCATCACGTGTTTACTTTGGTCGTCCTGAATCGGGTACTTTGGAATCTGAATTCTCAGGTAACTTGACTGAAGTCTGTCCAACAGGTGTATTCACCGACAAAACTCACTCTGCGCGTTATAACCGTAAGTGGGACATGCAGTATGCGCCTAGCGTATGCCAAGGCTGTTCTTCAGGTTGTAACATCTCTCCGGGTGAGCGTTATGGCGAATTGCGTCGTGTAGAAAACCGCTTTAACGGTGAAGTCAACCAATACTTCCTATGCGATAAAGGTCGATTCGGTACAGGTTATGTGAACCGTGAAGATCGTCCACGTCAGCCTCAGTTCCGTAACGGTGCGAGCGTAGAAACCGTTTCTGTAGATGCTGCACTTGATACGATTATTGCCAAAGTTCAAGGCAAAAAAGTTTTGGGTATTGGTTCACCGCGTGCATCGCTTGAATCAAACTTTGCTTTGCGTGAGTTGGTTGGCCAAGACAACTACTCAACAGGTTTATCGCAAAAAGAGCAAAACTTGGTTGAACTTGCAGCTTCAATCATGCAAACCGAAGGGATTTACAACCCGGGTATGCGTGAAATTGAAGACTACGATGCTGTGTTAATTTTGGGTGAAGATTTAACCCAAACTGCACCACGTATGGCGTTGTCTGTTCGTCAAGCGGCGAAAAACAAAGCCAAAGAAATGGCGGCAGAGCGTCGTACGCCAGATTGGTTGGCTGAACCTGTGCAACGTATTGCGCAAGATGCAAAATCACCAATTTACATTTTGGCTGCAACGCAAACTCGTTTAGCTGATGTCGCAACAGGTGAAGTGGTTGCTTCTCCAAATGATATCGCACGTTTAGGTTTTGCCATTGCTGCTGCGGTTGCAGGTGACGTGATCACAGGTTTAGATGACGATGCGAAAGCATTTGCACAAACCATTGCTGACACGTTAAAAGCTGCGAAAAAACCATTGGTGATTTCAGGTACAAGCTTACTAGACGCTGCCATTATGGAAGCGGCTGCACAAGTGGCACAAAACTTGGGTGAAAACGCAGGTTTAAGCTTAACTGTGCCAGAAGTGAACTCAATGGGCTTGGCTATATTTGGTGGGCAAAGCTTAGAGCAAGCATTTGCACAAGATTATGATGCTGTGATTGTGGTTGAAAATGACTTATATCGTCGTTTACCTGCAGTACAAGTCGATGCAGCTTTAGCGAAAGCACAAGATGTCATCGTGCTAGATCATGCTGAAACCGCAACTGTGCAAAAAGCCAATATCGTACTTTCTGCAGCAAGCTTCGCGGAAGGTGATGGTACGGTGGTGAGTCAGGAAGGTCGTGCACAACGCTTCTTCCAAGTTTATGACCCAAGCTACTACAAACCTGAATTGGCGATTAAAGAATCTTGGCGCTGGTTACACGCACTTGAAACAGGCTTAAAAGGCAAAGCAATTGCTTGGACTGTTTTAGATGACGTGATTGAATCTGTAGTGAAGAATGTTCCAGCACTTGAAGCAATTCAAGATGTTGCACCAGATGCAGGTTTCCGTGTACATGGCTTAAAAGTTGCGCGTGAACCACGTCGTTACTCAGGTCGTACCGCTATGCGTGCACCGTTATCCATTCACGAACCAAAACAACCTGTCGATGTAGATTCAGCATTAACATTCTCTATGGAAGGTTATGTGGGTAATCAAACGCCAGCGGCACTTGTACCATTTGCTTGGTCTGCAGGTTGGAACTCGCCACAAGCTTGGAACAAATTCCAAGACAACGTGGGTGGTCACTTAAAAGGTGGTGACGCAGGTATTCGTTTATTCGACCGTTTGGCGAAACGTCCTGCACGTAGCTATGTTGCACCTGCACCAGTACTTGCAAATCCAGACAGCTTCCGTTTAATTCCAATGCATCACATTTTTGCATCGGGGGAATTTACGGTGAAAACTCCTGCAATGGAATCACGTATTCCTGAAGCAGTATTTGCTGTAGGTACGCAGGATGCGCAGCGTTTGAATCTACAAGATGGTCAAACAATTACTGTACAAGCAGGCGAAACATCTATCGTGTTGCCAGTACAAGTGATTGAATATTTACCTACAGGTTATATTGGCTACCCAATTGGTCTTGCACCAACGGTATCTCTTGCAGAGCCTGTTTCAGTCGCGGTAGGAGTGTAATTCATGCAACAAGAATTAATCCGTCAGACGCCGCTGTGGGCTGAGAACTGGCCAATTGCCTATTCAGTCATTCAAGCGATTGTCATCTTACTGGTTGTGGTATTGATTGCTGCACTCATGTCTTTTATTGAGCGTCGTTTACTGGGCTTATGGCAAGACCGTTATGGTCCGAACCGTGTAGGTCCAGGCGGTATGTTCCAGATTGTTGCCGACATGCTGAAAATCATGTTCAAAGAAGACTGGACACCAAAATTTGCCGACAAACTTACGTTCCGTATGGCACCAGCAGTTGCAATGGCAACTGCGGTACTGTCGTTCATGGTTATTCCTGTATCACCTTATTTAGGTGTGGCAGACATGAGCATTGGCCTGTTGTTCTTTATGGCAATGGCAGGTATCGCAGTGTATGCGGTGTTATTTGGTGGTTGGTCATCAAACAACAAATACGCATTGCTTGGTGGTTTACGTTCAGCCGCTCAAACCATTTCTTATGAAGTGTTCTTGGGTATTTCACTCATGGGTGTGGTTGCTATTGCAGGCTCATTCAACATGCGTGAAATTGTTGAAGCGCAACGTGATGTTTGGTTTGTGATTCCACAATTCTTAGGTTTCTTGATTTTCGTGGTTGCAGGCGTTGCGGTAACTCACCGTCACCCATTTGACCAACCAGAAGCAGAACAAGAATTGGCTGAAGGTTATCACGTCGAATATGGCGGTATGAAGTGGGGGATGTTCTTCGTTGCAGAATATGTCAACGTGGTACTGATCTCTGCGCTTATCGTGACTTTATTCTTCGGTGGATGGCTAGCGCCGTTTAACCTTGAAATTCCATTCATTCCAGCAGCTTTCTGGTTCATTATCAAAACAGCATTCTTTGTGATGATGTTTGTCTTGGCTCGTGGTTCTTTAATGCGTCCACGTTATGACCAAGTGATGAACTTTGGTTGGAAAATTTGCTTGCCATTGGCGCTTGTTAACCTTTTGGTAACTGGTGCTGTGATTCTTATGAATCATTCGGCCTAAGACAGCAGGGAGAACAATATGTTTAAGTTTCTAGCTGGGTTTGGGTCAATTGTACGTTCACTGTGGATGGTTTTCTCACACGTGACACGTAAACGTGACACCATTTTGTATCCGGAAGTGCCAGCCGAAGAAATTGTACCTCCACGCTTCCGTGGTCGTATTGTGTTAACACGCGATCCAGATGGCGAAGAGCGTTGTGTAGCATGTAACCTCTGTGCAGTTGCCTGTCCAGTTGGTTGTATTTCACTGCAAAAAGCAGAACAGGAAGATGGTCGTTGGTACCCAGAGTTTTTCCGTATCAACTTCTCACGCTGTATTTTCTGCGGTATGTGTGAAGAAGCATGCCCAACGACTGCAATTCAGTTAACACCTGACTTCGAGTTAGGTGAATATGTGCGTCAAGACTTGGTGTATGAGAAAGAACACTTACTCATTTCAGGTCCTGGTAAATATCCTGACTACAACTTCTACCGTGTAACGGGTATGGCTGTTACAGGTAAAGACAAAGGTCAAGCGCAACGTGAAAGCGCACCTATTGATGTACGGAGTCTATTACCATGATGTGGCCGTTTTACTTGATGGCACTCGTGGCCATTGTTTCTACGGTTCGTGTAGTGACTAACGCGAACCCAGTACATGCTTTATTAAGCTTGATCGTGTCATTACTTGCGGTTGCAGGCATGTTCATGATCGTGGGTGCACCATTTGCTGGTGCCTTGGAAATCATTGTTTATGCGGGTGCGATCATGGTCTTGTTCGTATTCGTGGTGATGATGCTCAACCTTGGTCAGCAAACTGTTGAGCAAGAGCGTAAATGGTTGACTTCATCAACTTGGGCATACCCAGCTTTGATGAGCTTCCTAATTGGTTTGGTTTTAGTGTGGTCATTAAGCTCAGACTACACTGCACCAAGCGCGCTTATGGGCACCGAAATGGTGGGTCCAAAAGCAGTGGGTCAAGCACTCTTTACTCAGTACTTATTGTTGGTTGAAGTTGCCGCAATGTTATTACTTGCAGCTTTGGTTGCAGGCTTCCACATCGGTAAACGTGAACCAAGTGCAGAAGAGGAAAAAGAATAATGGGCAACATCCCTTTAGAACATGGTTTGATTGTCGCGACCATTCTTTTTGCACTCGGTTTTTACGGTGTGATGGTGCGACGCAACCTACTATTTATTTTAATGGGCCTTGAAATCATGATGAACGCTGCGGCATTGGCGTTTGTCTTGGCTGGTAGTGCATGGGTACAACCAGATGGTCAGATCATGTTTATCCTGATCTTGACACTTGCTGCGGCAGAGGCGTGTATCGGTCTTGCGATCGTCCTTCAGTTCTATCATCGCTTCCATCATTTGGATGTGGATGCTGCTAGTGAGATGCGCGGATGAGTTATTTATATCTAACAGTATTGTTTCCGCTCATTGGTTTTATCCTTTTAGCGGCAGGGCGTAACAACTTACCTGAAAAAGTTGCTGCGATTATTGGCGTAGGTTCAGTGGGTCTGTCTGCATTATTTGCGCTAATTGCAGGCATGGACTTTGTGAACAACGGTTCGGTTGCAACGACTCAACATTTATGGACTTGGTTCAATGTGGGTGGTTTTGCACCTGCGTTTAGCTTGCACTTAGACGGTTTATCTTTGCTCATGCTGGGCATGATTACAGGCGTGGGTTTCTTAATTCACATCTTTGCATCATGGTATATGCGTGGTGAAGAAGACTTTGCACGTTTCTTCTCTTACTTCAACTTGTTCGTTGCGAGCATGTTGTTGTTGGTACTTGGCGATAACTTGGCGTTATTGTTCCTAGGTTGGGAAGGTGTAGGTTTGTGCTCTTACTTGCTGATTGGTTATTACTACCAAAACCCTGCAAACGGTTTTGCAGCAATCAAAGCATTTACCGTAACACGTGTGGGTGACGTTTTCCTACTGATCGCGTTGTTCTTGTTGTATCAACAATTTGGTACGTTGAACACACAATACATCGTAGAAAATGCAGCCAATGTAATGACTCAAAGCTCGTCGATCACCATTTGGACAGCGTTAATGTTGTTCTTGGGTGCTGCGGGTAAATCTGCACAAATTCCGTTGCAAACTTGGTTAGCCGATGCGATGGCAGGTCCTACACCTGTATCTGCATTAATCCACGCTGCAACCATGGTAACTGCGGGTGTTTACTTATGCTGCCGTATGTTCAGCGTATTTGAACTTGCACCTGAAGTGATGTTATTCATTTCAATTACAGGTGCTGTGACCTTGCTAGTTGCTGGTTTTGCAGCATTGGTTCAAACCGACATCAAACGTATTTTGGCTTACTCAACTATGAGTCAGCTGGGTTATATGTTTATGGCAGTTGGTGCAGAAGCATACCAAGCGGGTCTATTCCACATGTTAACTCACGCATTCTTCAAGGCATTATTATTCTTGTCTTCTGGTGCGGTGATTTTGGCTTACCATCACGAACAAAACATTTTCAAAATGGGTGGCTTGTTCTACAAGAACAAATTCCTATTTGCATGTTTCGCAATTGGTGGCGGTGCATTGGCAGCGATTCCATTCTTGACCATTGGTTTCTTCTCAAAAGACGCTATTTTGGCAGCAGTTTGGACGCAAAGTCATATCGCAGGTATTCCGCTATATAACACCTTATATTGGGTGGGTGTAGCAGGTGCATTCTTAACGTCAATTTATACATTCCGCTTAATTTGGGTTGTATTCTTTGGTAAAGAAAACACACCGTATCACGAGATCAAAGGCGCAACTTACTGGTTCCCATTGGCAGTGCTTGCAGTACTTTCAACTGGTTTAGCGATTGTATTAAAAGCACCTGTGATGAGCATTCTTGATGCTGCAAAAATCCCAGCATTTGTGATTCCTGAAGCATTAGAAGCAGGTGCACATGGTGCAGAGTATGTTGCAATTGGTGTGGCTTTGGCTGGTTTAGCTGTAGGCGTGGTGTTATTTGCCTTTGCTTACAACGCTGTAAAAGGTTTCGCGCAAACTTCATTGGGTGCGGGTCTTGCCAACATTTGCCGTAATGCACTTGGTTTCGATGCGTTGTATGACATCGTATTTGTAAAACCATTCTTGCTGATTGCCAAACTATTAGGTCGTGATCCAGTTGATGGTATGTGGTTGGTACTGCCTGCACTGGTGAAAGGTGGTCATAGCTTCACAAGTTCACGTCAAACAGGTTCATTGCGTGAGTACGCATCAAGTATGGCACTTGGTGTAGTGGTCTTACTAATGATCTTGATCGTGATTCAGGTCGTGGGGAAATAAGATGGATACTCCAAACAATTTAATTCTACCCGCGCTGATCCTTGTTCCGTTCATTGCAGGTTTTATTTGCTGGTTGGTCGATAAACTCGACGATAAATTACCGCGTTACATTGCTTTAGTGGGCATGCTTGTTACTTTGGGCTTAACTGTCGCATTGTGGCAAGGTGCTAGCTATAACTATGAATTAGGCGCTCAAGTTCCAACTTGGTCGGCTGAATTTATGTTGCCTTGGATTCAAACCCTAGGCATCAACATTCACTTAGCGGTGGATGGCTTATCTTTACTCATGGTGGGCTTAACAGCATTACTAGGTATTTTAGCGGTAGGCTGTTCATTTGGTGAAATTCAAAAGAACGTCGGTTTCTTCCATCTTAACCTTTTATGGTCTTTGGGAGGGGTAATTGGTGTATTCCTTGCGATTGACTTGTTCCTGTTCTTCTTCTTCTGGGAGATGATGCTTGTACCAATCTACTTCCTGATTGCGTTATGGGGTCATAAAGGTTCAAACGGTCGTTCACGTGTTTACGCTGCAACCAAATTCTTTATCTACACGCAAGTTGCTGGTTTAATCATGTTGATTGGTATCTTAGGTCTAGTGATCTACGGATACATGATGTCAGGTACAATTTCATTCAACTACAACTATTTATTGGCTGTAGCGAATACACTTGACGCACAATTACCAGCAGTCGCTTATGCCTTCATGATCTGTTTATTCATCGGTTTTGCGGTAAAACTTCCAGTTTTCCCATTACATGGTTGGTTACCAGATGCACACGCACAAGCGCCTACAGCGGGTTCTGTCGACCTTGCAGGTATTTTGATTAAAACTGCGGCATACGGTTTATTACGTTTCGTGATTCCATTCTTCCCAGCGGCTTCTGCTCAGTTTGCAGACATCGCCATTATTTTGGGTTTAATTGGTGTGTTCTACGGCGCGTGGTGTGCTTTCCAGCAAACCGATATGAAGCGTTTACTTGCCTATACCTCAATTTCGCACATGGGCTTCGTATTACTTGCAATTTATGCAGGTAATATCCTGACTTACCAAGGCTTAATGATCATGATGTTGGCACATGGCTTGTCATCTGCTGCATTGTTCATTATGTGTGGTCAAATTTACGAGCGCGTACATACACGTGACATGCGTTTAATGGGCGGTATTCGTGGTCAATTCCAATACCTTTCATTCTTCCTCATGTTCTTTGTGGCTGCGTTAGTCGGTATTCCTGGTTTAGGTAACTTTATTGGTGAATTCCTGATTTTAATGGGTTCATTTGAACAGTTCCCAGCCTTCACAATTATTGCGGCAATCAGCTTAGTTTTTGCAGGTGTTTACGGTTTAATCCTGATTCACAAAGCTTTGTTTGGTGTACCAAATGAAGAGCAAAAACAGCACTATGCAAATCCGTTAAAAGATTTAAATGCACGTGAAGTTGTGATTCTTTCAATTTGTGCGCTGGGTCTAGTATGGCTTGGTCTGTATCCACAAACCTTCCTTGATATTTCAAATTCAAGTATGGCGTGGTTAGCAAATAGCTACATCCCAGTTCAAGAAGTAGTTGAAGTTACGCAAGAAGTAACAGCTCAACTCGAAAATGTGGAGATCCAATAAGCCATGAACTTCACAATGTCATTTTCTGAGCTTATGCCTTTAGCTCCTGTGATGATCGTGGCTTTAACTGCGATTGTCGTGATGATCCTTACTGCAATTAAGCGTAACCATAACTTAATTGCTACAGCATCAGTGGTGGGCTTGAACCTCGCTGCGGCTTACCTTTTACTCATGATGTTTGGTGGGAACTTTGCTCCTGCCAGCGTGATGGGCATGTTTATGATTGATCCGTTCACCTTGTTATATCAACTGGTGATTCTGATCGCAGCATTGGCATGTTCTACTTTGTCTCATGCTTATATTGAGACCTATAAAGACAACCGCGAAGAACTTTACATCTTGATGTTATGTTCTGTAGCGGGTGCTATGTTGATGGTGTCAAGTTCGCACTATGCATCGTTCTTCATTAGCCTTGAGTTAATGTCAATTCCTGTTTATGGCTTATTGGCATATACCCACCAGCGTTCTAAATCTTTAGAAGCGGGTGTGAAGTACTTAGTATTGTCTGCAACTGCATCAGCAATGTTGCTTATGGGTATGGCGTACATTTATGCGTACACAGGTTCATTGTCGTTCTATGACTCTGTTCAAGCATTAATGCAAAACATCCAGCAACCTTTGGTAATTTTAGGTTTAGGCTTAATTGTCTTTGCTGTGGCATTTAAACTGTCTTTGGCGCCATTCCACAAATGGACACCAGACGTTTATGACGGTGCGCCTGCACCAATCGCAACCTTCCTTGCGACTGCAGCGAAAGTAGCAACCATTGGTTTGTTCGTGCGTTACATTTTGGGTTCAGGGGCAATCCTGATCGACTCGATTGTAACTATCATGACCATTATTGCCGTGCTTTCAATTTTGGTGGGTAACTTCCTTGCTGTACGTCAAGTGAACTTGAAACGTATTTTGGCTTACTCATCAATTGCACACTTTGGTTATTTGTTGATTGGTTTGATCAGCATGACTTATGCAAGCTTGGGTAATGTCAGCGTTTATGTGATTACCTATGTCTTGACGACTATTGGCGCGTTTGGTGCAGTGGCATTAATGTCTAGCCCATACAACAACGTAGCAGAAGCTGAAAGTTTGGCTGACTACCGTGGTTTGTTCTGGCGTCGTCCAGTATTGACTGCTGTATTAACCGTGATGATGCTTTCTCTTGCAGGTATTCCATTAACTGCAGGCTTCATTGGTAAGTTCTTGGTGGTGATGGCTGCGGTAACGACTCAGCACTGGTTCTTAGCTGCGATGATCATCGTAGGTTCAGGTATTGGTTTGTACTACTACTTGCGCGTTATGGTGGTGATGTATATGACACCGCCAGATGAACCAAAAATGGACGCTGTTGATCATTGGGGTCAAAAAGTGGGCGGTATTATGGTATTGGCTGCAGCTTTAGCGGTATTGGTGATTGGTGTTTATCCAGACCCAATTATCAAAATTGCACTTGAAGCTGAAATTTTGTCACCAATCCATTTCATGCTGTCACAGCAATAATTTGAAAGAAGTTTAACTTTCAGTCAAAAAGCCTTCATAAATTGAGGGCTTTTTGGTTTATATACACAATAAAAACAGCATATAATAAAATGATATTTGCTTTTCTTTCCTTTTAGGTGTTCTCCCGTGGCTATTCATGAAATCCGACATCCGCTTATTCGTCATAAATTAGGGCTATTACGTCGTGCTGATATCAGTACCAAAAACTTCCGTGAATTGGCACAAGAAGTCACCATGTTGCTGACTTATGAAGCGACCAAAGATTTGCCTATGGTCGAGCACGAAATTGCGGGTTGGAATGGTGCAGTCACTGTAGACCGTATTGCGGGTAAAAAAATTACGGTTGTGCCTATTTTACGTGCAGGTATTGGCATGTTAGATGGTTTCTTAAACTTGATTCCAAGTGCCAAAGTGTCTGTACTTGGCTTGGAACGTGATGAAGAAACTTTAGAAGCGCGTACGTACTACAAAAAATTAGTACCAGATGTACAAAACCGTATTGCGATGATTATTGACCCTATGCTTGCCACAGGTTCATCTTTAGTGGCAGCGATTGATTTGCTCAAAGCCAGTGGTTGTAAAGACATTCGTGTGATGGTTTTGGTTGCAGCGCCAGAAGGCATTCAACGTGTAGAAGCCGCGCATCCAGATGTGGTGATCTTTACTGCATCGGTAGATGAAGGTTTAAACCAAGATGGTTATATTGTGCCTGGCTTGGGTGATGCAGGCGATAAAATTTTTGGTTCAGTGCAAAAAGATTAAGCCGAATGTCGGTGAAAAAGAGGCATTAACTGCCTCTTTTTTATATACTCATATAAAGTGCAGCTCGTAAAAGGTTAAGCCATGAAATCTGAACAATATCAAGGGAAAATCAAACAATATAATGCCGAAAAAGGCTATGGATTTATTGCCGCACCTGAAGGTGAAGTGTTTTTCCATATCTCGGATTTTCCTGCGGCTGAAGGCGAGCCAAAGCGCAATGATCGCGTTAAATTTAATGTGGTTCAAAATGGTGATCGTTATAAAGCCATTAATATTGAACCTGTAGAAGATAAATCCAAAAAAGCAAAAAAAGCCAAAGCGGTTGCTGCGAATACGTCGATTACGTCTGCATTGTTATCAAACTTAAAGCGTTAGTTTTAAATGTTTTCATGTACAGAAAAGAGGCATTTTCGCCTCTTTTTTTGTACAATAATCAAAAATTAACGTGAAAAGAGTAATTTATGTTTTTAGAAGGGAAAATAAAAACTTATAACGAAGAACGAGGCTTTGGTTTTATTCAAATAGAAGGAGAGCCTAAAGATTTATTTTTTCATATTAAAGATTTTCCCAATAAAAATATTCCACTAAAAGTGGGAGAAAATCTAAAATTTCGTAAAGTAGAAGAAAATGGCAAGTTCAAAGCAGATAATATTGTCCGTCTAGATATTAAGGTTGCAGTCGAAAGGCATACACCTCAATCAAGGGCAATTCATACGACAAAGCAGAATCATAAAAGACAGCAGAAGTCTGAAAATAACTCATCCAATTTTGTTACTTATATTGGTATATTGATTATATTCGGCTTGGCTTATGCAGTATTTAATAAGTACCAAGCTTGGCAAAATAGTCAGCCTGAAGCTTTATCAGTACAAAAAGTAGTAGAAGTTCCTGTTGTTGAACAGAACTTTACTTGTGATGGGCGTGAGCACTGTAGTCAAATGACGTCTTACGAAGAAGCATTATTCTTTATACGAAATTGTCCAAATACTAAAATGGACGGTGATGGTGACGGCATACCGTGTGAGAGTCAGTTTAATCGCTAAAAAAAGAGTACCATCATCGGTACTCTTTTATAAACTATTTCGCGTCGCAAAACTTCATAAATGCCTTTAAGCCAGGCCCTTGGTATTTCTGACGATGCACCAACATGAATAACGGGCGCGTCAGTTGCCAGAAAGGTGTATCTAAAATCACCAATTGACCTTTTTCTAGTAAAGGTTCAATCGCCAATCGTGAAATACACGACATACCAATCCCACCTGCGACAATTTTTAAAATCGCTTCGTTATGACCCAAAGTTAAACGAATATTGGCATCAGGCAGGTCTTTTAAAATTGCATTGTCAAACACTTCACGGGTACCTGAACCTTCTTCACGTAAAATCCACTCGGCATCTTCAAAATCTGCAATGCTTAAAGCACGGTTTAACTGCGCTAGAGGATGACTTGGCGCACAGCACACTGCAAGTTCATCATCACGCCAATGAATACATTGGAGTTGGGGTAAGTGACAAGAACCTTCAATCAGTGCTAAATCTAGCTGAAATTGGTTTACAGCTTCAATCATTTGGCGGGTATTGCCCACTTGTAACTGTAAATGCGCCTGCGGCTGAATTTGCAAAAAGTCTGCCATTAAATCAGGCATCAAATAGTCACTAATGGTAAGAGTTGCACCTAAACGCAAATCAATACTTTGTAGCTCGCCTTTAGCGGCTTGCTCAAATGCTTCACAACGACCCAAAATTTCTAAGGCTTGTGGCAATAAAAAACGACCTAAATCGTTCAGCTGTAGGCGCTTACCCAAACGGTCAAACAGTGGAGCGCCTAAGCCATCTTCCAAATCTGCTAAGGCCATGCTTGCAGCACTTTGGGTGAGTTTAACGGCATCACTGGCTTTGGTTACTGTCCCTTCTTGGGCAACTGCTACAAAAACCGCCAACTGGCGTAAAGTCATGCGCATGAATCAAGCCTTAACATTTAAAAAATATTCATAAATTACCCCGACATGCTAACATGAGCACAGTCTTTCATGCCACGCTCAAATCATGTCAATTGAAAAATTTACTTTAGAAAAAGTGCTTTCGGTTCATCGTTGGACCAACACCTTGTTTAGCTTCACCATGACCCGACCTGCGCATTTTAAATTTACCGCAGGGCAGTTTGCACGTATCGGGTTAAAAGTGGGCGATGAATTGGTAGTACGTGCTTATTCGGTGGTGTCATCACCCTTTGATGAAACTTTAGAGTTTTTCTCGATTGTCGTGCCAGATGGTGCATTTACTTCTAACTTGCAGCACCTTCAAGTGGGGGATGAGCTGTACTTGGAAAAAATCCCTTATGGTTTTTTGACCTTGGCGCGTTATCAGTTGCCTGCGCCACACGATTTATGGTTGTTGGCCACAGGTACAGGTCTTGCACCGTTTTTATCCATGCTGCAAGATTTTGAAACGTGGACAAAATATCAATATATCTATTTGGTTTATAGTGTGCGCACCGAAGCCGAATTAGCTTATGTCGATAAAATTCACGAAATTGCCGAAACTTTTGGCGAAGGGCATACAGGCTTTGAGTTTATCCCAATTATCACTCGCGACCCTCAAGCTGCTTTGCATGATCGTTTGCCTGTATTAATTGCGAATGGCGAACTGGAACAGGCTGCAGGCAGTGTACTCAACCCTGAAACTAGCCATGTGATGTTATGCGGTAACCCTGCCATGGTTGATGATACCAAAGAAGCCTTAAAAGCACGTGGTTTAACCATGAATCGCCGCGGGGAAGGTAATATTGCAGTTGAAAATTATTGGTGAGGATGTGATACAACTATTCAAATATCAACTGTTCAAATATATAGCCAGCGCAGGGCTGATGTTTATAGTCGCACAAACCGTACAGGCTGAAACGGTGGAAACTCAGGTTGCTGTGCAAGATCACGTACTCATTTATGATGGGCCACTTAGCCCTGAAGCCAACGCACGTGCAGCGGAATTACTTAAACAGTCAGATAAAATTGATACCTTAAAAATCAACAGTCGGGGTGGCGAGATCGGCTTAGGTATTGATTTGGGCAATTTGGTCTTTGACCATCAACTTAATGTAGAAGTTGCGCAGTATTGCTTTTCTTCTTGTGCCAATTATGTGTTTCCTGCGGGCAAAGTAAAATATTTAAACTTGCGTAGTCAGTTGGGTTGGCATGGTGGCAGTTTGCAAAAAATGCAATTTGAAAGTGCCGAAATGGAACAAATGTATAATGAATATATTGGCCCAATCCGTGCAAAGGAAACCGCTTTTTTTCAGAAAATTAAAGTTCAGCAAAGCTCAACCATTGCAGGGCAGACTCCTGAATATGAAAAATATCAAGACTGTGTCGGTTGGCGCTATACATCTAAGAAAATGCGAAGTTTTGGCATAGATCAGGTGCGTTTTAAGCAGGTTTTGTGGCTGCCTAAATCGAGTTTTGAAAATAAATGTATTTTCACAATTCGCTAAAAATTGGTTGTTGAGGTGATCTTCACCATTCATATAAAAACCTCATCTACAACGCTGCAGATGAGGTTTTTGCTTGGTGCGATTCAATTTTGAAAGCAACTTTTGAACGCAATGCTTGAAAGTGACTCTTCAAAGAAATTAGTGCACAAACATATCCATATATTCGCGGATTTCCTGAATCGCGCTATCGACATCGCTACTTAGCCAAGTCGGTTCAAAAAAACCTGCATAATGCTCTAAGCGCTCTTGAGGAACCACCAAACGCACAGGACATTCTTCTTCAAGTAAGCGCCACGGTAAAATTGGCACTTCATTATCCAGAAATGCAGCAATGTTGCGAATATCAATGATCATGGCATTCACACAATCTGGAAATGGCATGACCGAAAATTCTTCGGTACGACGACGGAAATATTCCAAATCGCCCCATTTGAGCAGATAGCTGGGCTTGCTAAATTCAATAATACCAATGAGATGCCCATCACGGGTATAGTGCAAGGCACATTGATGAGTGACGTCAGTGTCAAGATCAAGCGATACACTTTGTTGACGATACGCCATAAAGTTCAAAGTACACAAAAAAACGGTACGTGATTATAGCGCATTTCCCCGTGAGAGGCAGCTTTGTCGATATTGGGCAACATAGGTGGTACTTGAGGTATATTACATCTTTTCACCATCTTGCTATGTATTGTCACACAATAAGCGTGAGGAGCTTGTTAGTATAAAAATTCATCAGATAAATACATAAGTGAGGGGAACATGCCACATGATTTCAATAAACCACCTCATGTAAACTCAGCTGAAGACATTAAGCGAAAAAAACGTATTCCAGTCTATATGCTTCTACTGGTGGGAATCTTTTTATTGGCATTGCTGATTTACATGATGGCGGATCGCAATCCGAGTCCGAGCGAAGCACCTCCTGGACATCCTAATCCAACCGTACAACAAGCAACGCCAAATAGCACGACAACGGGCACAGCTGGAGATGAAGCACGTGCAGAGGACAGTAATACTGCAACAGCAACAGATCGGTAGCTTAGCCTAAGCGTCAAAAATTCATATTTACAAATTCAGCCTTGCCTAGATGCAGGGCTTTTTTGTGGATTTTCGCAAGGTTTATTGTCCCTCCTTTGTAGAATTGTTGCGATTCTGCATCCTAAGGTTGAATAAAAAATATGCAAATTCTATGGTGAATAGAGCTTTACTCAATAATTTGAATCGATAAAAAGCAGTTTTGCGCCGTGGTGCAAACCTAAAAATGAAGCTAATCACCATGAGGATTAAACAAGATGAATGATTATTTTAATGGGAACCTACATGGCAGAGGTTTTGATGCCATGTATTATTGGGAGCAATTTCAACCCATTTTAGCTGCAGTCGCAATTTTACTTGTCGGGTGGGTGATTGCATTATTGGTTGCGGGTGGAATTAAAAAGGTTCTACAAAAATTAGGTACCGATCAAAAATTATCAAATGCAACGGGGCATCGTTCAAATATTGAAGTGATTGTGTCGCGGGTCGTGTTTTGGGTGATTTTAATTATTGCGGTCATTGGTGCGCTGAATGTGTTGAATCTGACCAGTGTCAGTGGGCCATTCAGTAATATGATTCAGCAGTTCTTACTGTTTATTCCTTCTTTACTGGCTGCTGTAGCCGTTGCTTTTATTGGGTGGATTTTGGCAAATCTGGTCAAAGTGGGGATGCAAAAACTGTTGGCACGTACCCAGTTGGATGAAAAACTCAGTGCCGATGTGGGTGTGAGTGGCTTAAGTCAAAATATCAGTGAAATTGTTTATTGGCTGATTTTATTGCTGTTCTTGCCAATTGTGCTGTCAATTTTAGGCTTAAACGGTCTGTTGTTCCCTGTGCAAAACATGGTGAATGAAGTTGTGCTGTATTTACCGAACATCTTCATTGCAGGCGTGATTGTTTTTGTCGGATACATTCTGGCAAAAATTGTTCGTGGCATTGTCGAAGGTTTATTAGGCAGCCTGAATATTCAACAGCATGCTGAAAAAGTTGGCATTTTTAAAAATTCAAATTTACCTAAATTACTCGGTTCGTTTGTTTTCGCCTTGGTGATCATCACCGCCTTGATTATTGGTTTTGAGGCACTTGGAATTGAAGCCATTTCGCAGCCTGCGACAGCCATGCTGTATGAAATTATGAATGCGATCCCGCATATTATTGCGGCAGGTCTGATTCTTATTTTGGCTTATGTGGTGTCGCGTTTTGTAGCCAATATTGTGGTGGAAGTGGTTGCAGGTACAGGAGTCGATGATATTCCTGCCAAACTCGACTTACAGCGCTTTTTAGGTACGACTAAAATTTCATGTGTAGTCGGTTATCTGATTGTATTCTTTACCATGCTATTTGCGGTATCTGAAGCGGCGAACCGTTTGGGCTTTGATCAAGTCAGCGGCTTGATTGCCATGTTTATCCAGTTTGGTGCAGATATCCTGTTGGGTGCTGTCATTTTGGTGGTGGGTTTCTGGCTCGCGAATTTGGTCGCCAAAGTGGTACAGCGCGGTGAATATAACAGCTCACGTTGGTTGGCAAACTTAGTCCGTATTTTAATTATGGGTTTGGTGGTAGCCATGGGCTTACGCGCGATGGGTATTGCCGACTCGATTGTGAACTTGGCCTTTGGTTTAACTCTCGGTTCTGTTGCAGTGGCTTTCGCACTTGCCTTTGGTTTAGGTGGTCGCCAACCTGCAGAGCGTGTGTTAACTGATTTGATTGATAAAGCCAAATGTGAGGCGAATCAACCGAATCCTTTGCACAAAACAGAAACGGCAACGTCGTCAGCATCAAGTGTGATGACGCCTATCGTAACTGAGCAGCCACAAGCGTCTGTAAGTGATGTGACTACAACACCTGAAGCGGCAACTGATCATGCTGTGCCAGATACGTTAAAGGTTGATCCTGAACATCCACCAGTCAATAACCCATTTGGTTCGACAGGTGAGGCTGAACCAGATGTTGATGAACATCCAAAAAATGACCCGAAATAACCTGTTCAAATTTTGATTTGAATCGCTAAGATGATCGACCAATCACCGTATTGGTCGATTTCTTTTCGGTATTCATTAAAAAAGAGGAAACGATAATGTCCAAATCAGCACCCGATAAGTTTTTTGCCCCAATCGTGATTGCTGGCATCACCATCGGCTTTTTTGTTGCAGCCTATAAATTTGTTTTTGCCAAGCCAGAAGCCACCGCAAAACCAACTGAAAATGTTGAGAAAAATCATCCAAAAGAGGATAGACCAAGCTCTTAAATTATGTTAAAAATTAATCAACTTTGGCAGGAATGAGCCAAAGACTGATTTGGATAAATCAGATCAATAACTTGGAAAGCTTGATGAGGGTTTAAGGGAAAAATAAAAAACTTGGGTTTTAACCAAGCTGAAATATTTGAGTCTTAAAATTCGCGCAAGGATGACAATAATGAGAGAAATCAATATGCTAAACAAATTACGTATCAGTTTAAAAGTTCAAGTGGCAAATTCGTTACCTATGCATCAACAAAATGCTGTGCTTAAAATGCAGCAAACTGAGTCACGTTTGGCAAATACGCCACAATTGGTATTATTTCGTACCGATTATTTAGAATAAAATAACAGGATTCACGTATTGCTAAGTCTTTATAGTACGTGACGGTGTTAAAGAAAAAGCCAGTTTAGAAAAAACTGGCTTTTGTCATTTTGCAATTTGATCGGCAAGATCAATATTATTCTGTTTAGACTAGAATCATTTTTATCACATTCATTTGTTTGCATGTTTCATCTAAAAGCAAACTTAAACATACTCCGATGCTGCATGTGCAGATGACCACGCCCATTGGAAATTATAGCCGCCCAAATGTCCCGTTACATCTAAAACTTCCCCAACAAAATACAAGCCTTTTTGTTTTTTACTTTCCATAGTTTTAGAGGAAACTTCTTGGGTATCGATTCCGCCTAAAGTGACTTCGGCAGTACGATAACCTTCTGTGCCTGATGGTTTGACTTCAAAGGCATTTAAACGTGCTGCAATCTGTTCTAGCTTTTCATCACTGATATTGCCAATTGCCGTTTCAGAGAGTGCAGGCCAAATCAGTTGCTGTAATTCAGCCACTACACTTTTTGGCAGATGCTCGCTGAGCAAGGTGCGTAGTAAAACTTTAGGACTGCTTTGCTTTTTGTTTTTAAAAAAGTCATAGAGTTCTAAGTATGGCAAAAAGTTAATTTTAAAACTTTGTCCGACATCCCAATAATTAGAAAGCTGTAAGGCGCTTGGCCCACTCAAACCACGATGGGTAAATAGCAATGCTTCGGTAAAACTATTTAATGAATTTGATAAAGTCGCATCCACCGCATTACCGCTTAAACGTGTAGTGACTTCTTTAAAGCTGTCTGAGAAGGTAAAAGGCACTAAACCTGCACGGGTCGGGTAAACACGATGACCAAACTGTTTAGCAATTTCATAGCCAATTCCAGAGCCACCTAAAGTTGGAATAGATAAACCACCTGTGGCTACAACCACAGCGCTTGCTTGGAAATACCCTAAAGTCGTTGCAATTTGGAAACCTTGATCATCTAGGGCATTCACAGCTTTGACTTCACAATTAGTTTGAATATTGACCAGATTGGTTTTTTCACATTCGGCCAAGAGCATGGCTAAAATTTCTTTAGCGCCGTTTAAGGTGAATAATTGTCCGTGTTTACGTTCTTCATATTCAATGCCGTATTCGCAGACCAAACCAATAAAATCCCAGTTGGTATAACGGGTGAGAGCAGAAATGACAAAATGTGGATTATGTGAAATATAATGGTTTGGCTCGACTTCTAAATTGGTGAAATTACATTTACCACCACCAGACATCAGAATTTTTTTTCCCACTTTATTGGCTTTTTCCAGTACCACAACCGAACGCCCACGTTTACCAGCCTCTGCAGCCAACATCAAGCCTGATGCACCCGCACCTAAAACAACAACATCAACCTGATGAACCATGAGTATTACTCGGTAGACGAAAAGCGAGCAATTATAAAAGATTTGTGGGGGTTTTAATATGCTTTAAGCTTTCCTTGCAACCCACCTGTATGAATGGCCAGGATTCGAGTGTGGGCAGGGAAATGATTGTGCTGGATTAAATCAAGAATTCCCATCATCATTTTACCTGTATAAATGTGTTCGAGTGGAATTTGATATTTTTGCTCAAAATTTTGAATAAATTTCAATAATTCAGCTGTAGTTTTGGCATAGCCGCCACCACAATAAGCATCGGTTAAAGACCAATTGCTTTTATCAGTCCATTGTTGAATGTCCTGTTTGAGAAAATCACCTTTCAAGGCTGAAAAGCCTAAAATGTGCTGGTGATCTGAACTGCTTTCAATGATGCCTGCAAGAGTTCCACCTGTACCCACGGCACAACAAATTACGTCATAATTTTCTAAATCATCAGGGGAGAGGATTTCCTGTGTCCCTTGAATGGCAAGGGAATTGCTTCCACCCTCTGGAATAATAAAGGCTTGAGGATATTGCTGTTGAAGTTGTTGTAAATATTCTACTTCATGGCGCAGACGATATTCGGCTCGGCTGACAAAATGCAGTTGCATGCCAAAATCTTGCGCTGTTTGTAGGGTAGGATTTAAGTCTTGGGTCGCAAGTTCCTGACCACGAATGATGCCGATACTTTGAAAACCAAAATGCTGTGCTGCAAAAGCTGTTGCTGCAATATGATTGGAAAATGCACCGCCAAAAGTGAGGACTTGAGAAAAACCTTGCTGTTGTGCTGCCAAGAGGTTGTATTTGAGTTTAAAAAACTTGTTGCCCGAAATCTGGGGATGAATCTGATCAAGGCGTTTGATGGTCAGTTGAACAGGCTGGGGAAGTTCTAATGTTTGATAAGGGGTAGGAAAAGCAATGTGATCAAACATTTTTTGCGAACGAGAAATGAATTTGACCACATTGTAAATGTATTTGATTGAGAATGTCAGTGTTGGTTTATGAGTCGGTATCCACCGACGTGATTACCGACATACCAGGACGTAGGTTTTCCATGCCTTTTTGTTCTGGATCAATGGCGATGCGTACCGCAATACGTTGCACCACTTTGGTAAAGAGTTGCCTGTGGCATTATCAGGTTTGAGTACACTGAACTATGAGCCCGCAGCAGTGGAAATCTGCTCCACATGGTCTGGTTTATTGAGCAATGTCCAAACAATAGGTATCGCTATTCCACGATAGATGATGGCTAACATCAAGATATTGATATCTCGTTTTCCCCATTTCCAGTTGGTTCTATCCAAAGTTAATTGGACTTTATCGAATAAAAATATATTGAAAATTAACTGAGAAATTTGACGATAATCGAAATACTGATCTGCAAAGAAGCGTTGTATACGTCGATAAAATGATTGTGGTAAGCACTTGATGGGTAAGGCTTTAGATACAAAAGAAAGATTACATGTCTGTTTTACAATTAATGCAGGCATAATCAGTGTAAAACATTTTACATGTGACTTGTTCCACTTTAGATATTTGTTTAATATGAGATGTAACTCATTGAAATGTGTGATCATATTCGTCGTCAGAAAACAAGTATTATGCCATTATTTCAATGAGTTATCTTTTTTGTCGTGTACAAAGATCGTTTTATCAAAATAAGTTGAATAACCATAGGGCAGCAATTTACCCTATGGCTTTTTAAAATTTAATGAAAAACTGCTTCCAAAGCATTTAAGCCAACTTTAGGATCGAGTAAACCATTGTAAATCTCTGGAATTTCACGTTCGACACCTAAGAGCTGATAAATGGCAATCATGGCACAACGTACGGAATATTCCACAGTGAAAACCACATCATCTTCAAGCTCTACGAATTGACCTAAGAAAGCAAAGTTGACTGCATTTTCTGGAATGACCAATGGGCGATCACCTGCTTTACGACATGCAAATAGGGCAGAGGCATAAGGCATCATTACTGTGGTAATGTCAGTATGTGCCAACACATGATCCAAAATGTCATCGAAACCAAGTTGATGAATCAACTCAATTAAAATTTCTTGACCCGTCGCTTCACTCATCGGTTTTTTAATGTAATCGCCGATATGGTCAATTTCAAAACCATAACCCCATAAGGTGAATTTACCTTCTGGTAAGTCAGCAAAATGCGGTTGAGCTGGAACGACCACAGATAGATGCCAACCAGATTCAAACCAAGTCATGAGTGCACCTGTACCCGGTTCATTTCCTGTGTAATCAATAATCCGTTTTAGCAGCACATCATCATGCATGGTGAGCGTAAAGGATTTCCATTTATGCTCATCAATGTTGCCATAGAAGGTCATTGGACGACCAAAATCAGGAGCTTTTTGAGCCAATGTTTCCCACAAACGCCAGCCATGATCTTGTCGATCACGAATCAGCTCAGGAACATCGAATTTATCGCCATAACGTGAATCAGCCGTAATCGAACCTAAAGTAAAGAGCGCAAGATCATGCTCACCCAGTTGAATTTGTTCAGTGCCTTCTGGAATGTTGACATAAAGTTGGGTTGCCTTACGTTCCTTCGTTTGGGCATCTTCGACAAAGTCTGCATCTGTGACATAACTACCGAAACGAACATCAACGCCTTGTTCCACCAACCAGCGTTGTAGAGGATGAATCATTGAATCATATTGATTGTATTTAGTTCGTTTCACACCTGCTAAGGTATGGATGCGTGGTAATTCTTGAATGAAACGTAGAAAATAACGGCGTAATTCCGCTGCGCTATGCCATTTTTGAAAGGCAAACGTGGTTCGCCACATCCGCCAAAAATTACTTTGGAAAAATGCATCATCAAAAAATTCATCAATACGGCGACTACCGATACGATCTTCTTTTAATGCCAGTAGACGTAACATTTGAGCACGGTTGAGCGTTGATAATCCCAATTTTTGAGCTTCTGCAATAATATGATTTGAGTCGATCAAACGTGCTTGAGCATTGGTTTTAACTTGTTCGTTAAATTCACGACATTCTTCGCGAACAGAAATGTCTGGATTTTCTAAAGATGGGATGCTTGAAAATAAATCCCAAGTACACAAATAAGTCTCATCAGTTAGCATACGTCCACCACGTGTGACCCATGCTTGGTTCGGATTAAGCGGATTATGTCCACCATCCATCGAACCACCAGAAACATTCAATTCTTCTAAAATATGGATATGTTCGGCTGGCACTTTAGCGTCACGAATCGCAAAAGCAGCAGCAGCCATACCAGCTATGCCTCCACCTACAATCCAAAGATGTGATTTAGAGCGGTCTAATGTTTTCAGTCTTTTATTTTGCATCTGATGTGCCTCGGTTGTAGTTCTAAAGAAAATTAAAGCCATAATTTTATTATGGGATTATATGTTTTAAAAATATATGAAAGTTCTGCTAAAAATCGATGATAAATTATTATCAGAAAAAAACTTTAATAGAAAAAATGGATGCACAATAAAATTTTACTGTTCATATGCTATGTTTTAACTGTTTGATATTGAAATTAAATTGAGTTTTTACTCTATTTTTGGTTTTTTTAATAAATATCAAATTGCTTGAAAAATCCTTAAATTTATAAACATAAATCAAAAAAATTATATCTTCTATTATGGTTTTTTAAGTAAAATAAATAATTGAAAATTATTCTAATCTTGAGGTCTATCTTGGAATCATTATTGATTTTAGGCTCTATTGCTTTGGCATTAATGTTGGGGGCAATTAGTCCTGGGCCTACCTTTATTTATGTGGCAAAAAATTCGATAGCCATTTCACGTAAGCATGGTTTATTTACGGCTTTAGGCACGGGTACGGGTGCCGCAATTTTTGGTTTATTGGCGGTGATGGGGTTGCAGGCTATTTTATTGGCAGTGCCTTCAGCATATTTTCTGCTTAAAATTTGTGGTGGTTTATATTTGTTGTTTTTGGCTTATAAAATTGTGAAGCATGCCAAAGCGCCTATTCAAACCAATCTTGCACATGGACAGCAAATGTCACTGCGCCGTGCGTTTACTACAGGTTTAATTACGCAGTTATCTAACCCTAAAATTGTAATTGTCTTGGCGAGTATTTTTACGGCTTTGTTGCCTAAAGAAATTCCGAACTATTTTTATGTGGTGCTGCCAATTCTGTGTTTTTTTATTGATGCAGGTTGGTGTTCATTGGTTGCAGTGGCTTTGTCTGCAGAAAAACCGCGTCAGGCTTATATTAAGTTTAAGGCTATTTTTGACCGTGCAGCAGGGGCGGTCATGACAGTATTGGGATTAAAGTTAATTTTTGGGATGAAGTGATTTATTTGTGTAGATACCTATGCCTTTTGGGAGAAGATTGGGATGAGGGTATTCTAATAATTAAAATGTTTGCCTTACTTTTAAAGGATCAAAAGTAACAAAAATCCTTTGTTCGTTAGAGGGCACGTCCGTGTGCCTAACGAACAGGCTACATCCATGTCACCTTTCTGTGCGTTAGTACTTAAATCAATATTCATCCTCTTCGAATTTGATAGATGGAAAGTAATGTTTAGGGTCATATCCGTCACAATATTCAAATGGAATATTTTTAATAAAATCATATTTATTTATAAAATTATTTTGGAGCCATTTTTTTCCAAAACGCGATAAAACATTGAAAAAAAGGATATAAAGCTCAGGGTTTGAAAGTTGAGCACGGTAAATTTTTATTAACTCGTATTTTTCAAAATCACTTAGGATTGTTGATTCATCTACTATTTTTATAGCATTATACATATTTCTAAAATAAGAGCTTAAATGAGTTTGATTGGTTTTCAATAAGCAGCCTCTAAAATCCTTTTCCATTAACCTTTTCTGAATTTTAATAACTAATTCTTCATTAAATCCATTATACCTTGATAGTTTATTTACTATAAATGTCGTCCAACTTCCCTCTATACCAAAGTAAAAAATAACGTATGAGATATCTAATATTTGTGATTTATTGAGTTGGAGATTTTCTTGTACAGAAATTTCTTGAATCGTTTCTAAAATTCGTTTGAACTGAATTTTGAAGGTTACAAAAGCCTTTTTCCCTTCTTTTGGTGGGTGTTGCGGATTGGTATTGGGTAAAGAAATATTTATCAAATGTTGGTTGTGATAATCAATCATTTTAAAAAAATTAGACTTTAAATTATTTTTCTGTGCTTCATCTTTTTGATTAATAATTGTATAAATCAAGAGGAATATGCTTGATGCACTTAAGAGAGTACCTATAACTCCTCCATACAAATTACCTAAAGAAGCTCCTAAATTTGGATCAATCAAGGAGGTTACTCCAATTTGAAAAGCTTTGTTGGTAAAAATAAAATAGGTAGCTAGCAAACTAATAATTATCAAGACTATTGGTA
Organism: Acinetobacter sp. YH01004; assembly: GCF_013420455.1. Taxonomy (NCBI): domain Bacteria; kingdom Pseudomonadati; phylum Pseudomonadota; class Gammaproteobacteria; order Moraxellales; family Moraxellaceae; genus Acinetobacter; species Acinetobacter sp. YH01004. Next base: position 192,172 of record NZ_VOXZ01000003.1, on the reverse strand, counting down.
GAACTAAGCAAAAAAACTTTATCCATCTATTCATTATTTATAACTATAAAAAAACCCCACTAAAATATAGCAGGGCTTTTTATCAGTGTCTAAAAATTAAGACACTTTATCACCCGGTTTTGCGCCAGATTCAGGTGAAATCACCCAAACACCTTCGCCATTACCCGCAGCAAGTACCATACCGTTAGAAATACCAAAACGCATTTTACGAGGTGCAAGGTTAGCCACCATCACCACCAATTTGCCTTTTAAATCTTCTGGTTGATAAAATTCACGAATACCACTAAACACATTACGTGGCTCAGCTTCACCTACATTTAAAGTTAATTGAAGCAGTTTGTCTGAACCTTCAACGGTTGCAGCCTCTAAAACTTCTGCAACACGTAAATCAATTTTGACAAAGTCATCAATCGTGATAATTTCCGCTTCACCGACTTTTGGTTCTGCTTTTTTCTCTTTGGCTTTTTCTTTTTTCTTTTCCGTTTTTGGTGCTTCAACAGGTGCGGCTAAAGAATCTTTAGATGCATCTACCATTGCAGCTACCGCTTTCGGATCAACACGTTGCATGAGTGGTTGGAACAACGCAATTTCATGACCGACTAAAACAGTTTTACGTGATTCAAAGTTAAAGCTATCTAACTGTAAGAAGGCTTGAACTTGTTCAGCCAAGGTTGGCAGTACAGGCGCAAGATAAATCGCCAATTGACGGAATAGGTTAATCCCTACAGAACATACGTCATGAACTTGCTGTTCTTCGCCTTCAATTTTGGCTAAAGCCCAAGGCTTTTTCTCATCAATATATTGGTTGGCGCGGTCAGCAAGCGCCATAATTTCACGAATTGCCGCAGAGAATTCACGCTCTTCGTATGCTTTGGCAATCGAGTCACCTGCAGCAATAAAGCTTTGTACTAACTCAGGTTCAGCGCAGTTTGCACTTAATTTGTTATCAAATTTGGTGTTGATGAATTTGGCACAACGGCTGGCAATATTTACCACTTTACCCACAAGATCAGAGTTTACTTTCTGCACAAAATCATCCAGATTTAAGTCAGAGTCTTCAACTTTATCAGACAGTTTTGATGCAAAGTAATAGCGTAAATATTCAGGATTTAAATGCTGTAAATACGTTTCTGCTTTAATAAATGTGCCGCGAGATTTCGACATTTTTTGACCATTTACAGTCAAGAAACCATTTACAAATAAACCTGTAGGCGTGCGATAACCCGCACCATCTAACATTGCAGGCCAGAATAAAGCGTGGAAATATACGATGTCTTTACCAATGAAGTGATAGACTTCTTTGTCTGAATCTTTTTTCCAGTAATCGTCAAAATTTAGGTCAGGGCGTTTGGTTTTTACGTAGTTTTCAAAACTCGACATATAACCAATTGGTGCATCAACCCATACATAAAAATATTTATTTGGTGCGTCTGGAATTTCAAAACCAAAATATGGTGCATCACGTGAAATATCCCAGTCATTCAAGCCATTTTCAAACCATTCATCTAATTTGTTGGCGATCGAAACTGGCAAACGACCTTCATCGCGTGTCCATTTTTGCAAATATTCGCCAAAATTAGGCAATTTAAAGAAGTAATGATCTGATGATTTTTCTACTGGCGTTGCACCGCTCAAAGTCGATTTTGGATTAATCAGCTCAGTCGCATTATAGGTTGTGCCGCAAACTTCGCAAGAATCGCCGTATTGATCTTCCGCTTTACATTTTGGGCAAGTGCCTTTAATAAAACGATCTGATAAGAACATGCCTTTTTCAGGGTCAAATAATTGCGTGACGGGACGAACAGCAATATTGCCTGCATCACGGTTTTTGACATAAATTTCGCTGGCACGTGCGCGGTTGGTGTCGCTATGCGTTGAATCATAATGATCAAAATGCACACCAAAACCGTCAAAATCGCGAATGTGTTCTTGTTGCACATTGGCAATTTGCTGTTCAGGGCTAATCCCGTTGGCTTCGGCACGCAGCATGATTGCTGTACCATGCGCATCATCCGCACAGACATAAGTCACGTCATGTCCCATTGCACGCATGGCGCGAACCCAGATATCTGCCTGGATATAACCGAGTAAGTGACCCATATGGATCGGACCATTGGCGTATGGTAGGGCGTTAGTGACTAAAATTTGACGCACGGATATAACTCTCTCAAATAGGGACGATGCAATTCGGGCAATTTTACCTTAGATAGCACATAGATGCACAAGGGATTCCAGGAATTCTTTTCAAATCCGCTTAGAAGGCTAAATACAATATCGAAACAAGCTCTTGGTCTGCATTTGAAGATAAATCATGTCAAAAACCAAGCAATATACTCAGAATTAAGTATTTCAGTGATAGCACGACTTAACCTTATACTGAATTATCGTTACACTATCAAAATCGCGGTATTTCCAAACTTTGGAGTAAATCTATGTCTTGGCTTTCTTCACTTAAATCAGTTTTTTCACCTTCGCATACGGTGAATGAGGAAGCTATTCAGCACGTGCTACAAAGTTATATATTGCCTGAATCTGAACATGCTTTAAAAGATCGTATTTCTCAAGTGAATGTGCAAGGTGATATTCTGCAAATCACCATCAATACTTATCCTGAAGAAAAACAACATTTACAACAAATTCATGATGAACTGGCAGATGCTTTAGAAAAATGCGGCATTAAAGAACTTAATATGCATGTGATTCAGCAGAAATCTGGACAGAAAAAAGAAAGTTGTGGGCATCAACATGCTGAAGATGAAAGCTGCGCAACATCGACCACACAGACTGCAACATCTCATTTACCACCGGTGGTCGATGCTGCGGGCCAAAGTTCAATGCAAGAAGCCGATCCGAATAATCCACCGATTCAAAAAGCTGCGCCACACCAACGTGATGTGCCGAAACATCCGCGTATTCAAAACGTAATTTTGGTATCTTCAGGCAAAGGCGGGGTTGGAAAATCTACCACTACAGTAAATTTGGCTTTAGCTTTGCAAAAGCTCGGCTTAAAAGTTGGCGTATTGGATGCCGATATTTATGGTCCAAGTATTCCGACCATGCTCGGCAATGCAGGCAGAACCCCAATGATTGAAGCCGAGCAGTTTGTACCGTTGGATGCTTTTGGGATGCCTGTGTTATCCATCGGACATTTAACAGGTGACCACAATACACCTGTAGCGTGGCGTGGACCAAAAGCCACAGGTGCATTAATGCAGCTCTTTAATCAAACCTTATGGCCAGATTTAGATGTGTTGATGATTGATATGCCACCAGGAACGGGGGATATTCAACTGACCCTTGCACAGCGTATTCCTGTAACGGGAGCGGTGATTGTGACTACACCACAAAATGTTGCCTTAATGGATGCTGTGAAAGGCATCGAGCTGTTTAATCGTGTGCAAATTCCTGTGATGGGCGTAATTGAGAATATGTCGACCCATATCTGCTCAAACTGCGGCTACGAAGAACAAATTTTTGGTCAAGGTGGTGGCGATAAACTGGCAGAACAATATGACATTCCGTTGCTTGGACGTTTACCATTGAATGTCAGTATTCGTGAAAATGTGGATGCAGGCACGCCGTCAGTGATTGCAGGCGATGATGCTGCCGATAGTTACATTGCGATTGCCAAGCAAATTGCAAAAAAACTGCCTAAAGCTGAAAAAGATCAGAATCGTATTTTCTAGTGAGGGATCTCAGCTTGGAATGATTGCAGTTGCAGTCATTAAGTTATCATCCTTTAAATTTTGACTGATTCACCTTTAAAAGCTAAATCACAATATTTTGAAAATTTGGCTCACTTCGGTGAGCTATTTTTTTTGATTAAAAAATACACAAGCATCTGATTTAATGGTGTTTAATCTCTAAATACCTTAAAAATGTTAAGATAAAATGACTTATAAGTTACCATTTAATTAAAAAATATTTTTTATATAAGTGATTGAATAAAATAATAAATTTAAAATGTTAAACTGATCAAGAATTTGTCTTACAAAATACTTTTTGCCAATTGCAATGAACTATTTTAATCTGCGCTCATTCAGTAGTGAGGTCAATGCATGATTTCATGGTTTTTTATCGGTTTGGTGATCACAATTTTATTGACACCAGGGCCAACCAATACCTTGCTTGCATCATCAGGTATTCAGGTTGGTATCCGCAAATCTTTCCGATTAATTCCAGCAGAAGCATTGGGTTATTTGATTTCTATTACACTTTGGGGCGCCTTAATTGGTACGGTGTCTACTCATCTCCCGTTGTTGCCCACCATTCTAAAATTATTCAGTGCAAGCTATATTATTTTCTTGGCGATTAAATTATGGCGCACGGCTAAAGTCGAGCAAAGCTTTAATCAACCTACGATCCGTGCGAGTGAGCTATTTTTAGCGACTTTACTGAATCCTAAAGCATTGTTGTTCGCCTCTGCAATTTTCCCAACGATTGCATGGGTAAAAGCAGACTATTATGTGGCACACATGTTGGCATTTTTATGTTTAATCGTGCCGATTGCTTTTTTCTGGACATTTATTGGTTCGGTGCTCGCTAAAAATAAAATTAGCTGGCTCAATCAGTGCAATCTACAAAAAACAGCTTCTATTGTGTTGCTGAGCTTTTCAATTCCTTTAAGTTATTCGGCTTTGTTGAGTCTATAAAGCCAACGTTGTATCTAAAAGTTGTATCTACTGGAAATAGGGTCTGTTGACATTTCATAAATGGCTTGCGCTGTAGGCTAAAACTGAGCAGATCAGGCATGAAACGCAGGGAATAGTGGGTCTATTGCCAAGTTTCATAACGCAATCTGAGAAAGTTTTAGCCACATGAGCGAGAACAAAGCATTGCTTTGTTTGCTGCGCAAGGGGACAAGCATATTTTTTGCTGCTATTGCGTTATGTGCCAGTCATTTAGAATGACTAAATTTCCTGTCCCATGCCTTATATCAGCTAAAAAATATGCGTTGTCGCAAACATAGACGAATTGTCAACAGCCCCTAATCATTGCACTTAAAAAAGCGATGTGAGGGAAACGGCTGGTTTTCATTAACTTAGATTTCAGTTAAAGTACAGCACAGTTAAACATTCATATTTTGGATAGAAAATAAATGGCAATTAAGTCTGATCGTTGGATTCGCGAAATGAGCGAAAAACACGGCATGATTGAACCGTATGCAGAAAACCAAGTTCGCTTTGACGAAAATGGCGAGAAACTCATTTCTTATGGTGTTTCTAGTTATGGTTATGATGTACGTTGTGCACGTGAATTTAAAGTCTTTACCAATGTTCACTCCGCAATTGTCGATCCAAAAAACTTTGATGAAAAAAGTTTTATCGATATTGAGTCAGATGTGTGCATCATTCCGCCAAACTCGTTTGCATTGGCGCGTACCGTTGAATATTTCCGTATTCCGCGCAATGTATTGACAGTGTGTTTAGGTAAATCGACCTATGCACGTTGCGGTATTATTGTGAATGTGACGCCACTGGAACCAGAGTGGGAAGGTCATGTAACTTTAGAGTTTTCCAATACCACGAACTTACCTGCGCGTATTTATGCAGGCGAAGGTGTGGCACAAATGTTGTTCTTTGAATCAGATGAAGTTTGTGAAACCTCGTACAAAGACCGTGGTGGTAAATATCAAGGGCAGACAGGCGTGACCTTGCCTAAAGCATAAGTGATTAACCCATCACAATTTTTCTGTTGAACAAGCGAGCCAATGTGCTCGCTTTTTTTCATTCATCGGAAAGCTGTGCTGTTTAGCCAGTTTGTTTTGCATTTGCATAAATATTCAGCATAATTAAATATGAGAATGGTTTGGCATAATCACGTTTTTAAGGATAAAAACACTCAAATAAATAGCCAAGCTATAGATAAATAAAAGAAAGATGCGGAGCATCAGATAAAAGGAAGGTCGAGATGACTGAACACGCAATTACTTTCCCTTTTCGTAAGCGTTGCTTAGCCACTGCTATAGGCTTATTTTTGACGAACCCGAGTTATGCTTTACAAGCACTCTCCGATGACTCTTTGTCAAATACCACAGGCGAAGGGGTTGCTTTAGTCCTTGATGACTTCAAAATGGTGTTTCAGCAACCGAATGATCTATCTACAGGGTCGAGCTATGCACGTGGGTTAGAAAACCCTAGTCAATATGATACGGGCTTTATTCGTATTATCCCGACGGGGGAGAATTATGTGCAGTTGGCAGAAAGTGCATACCATACGGTTTATAACAATACTTATAATCAAAGTGTTTTAAAAGGTAAGGCTGAGCATAAATATAACGAAACTTACCGTTCAACTTATGAACAAACCTATACAAATCAATATTCAACTTTGTATCAAGAATATACTAAAAATATTGAAGCTGATGTTGACGCGAAAAAAGAAACATTTACATTTGATGTTCGTGAAGGTTTTTTTAATAATGAGACACTCAAGTATTATTACAATCAACGTCTTGCAGACTATAGGGATGGGACTTCGGGGATTGGAAAGAGTTTAAAAAAAGATGGAACTACTGCATATACCACACGACCAGTTAGCGAGGATCCAACTGGCGTTTTAAAGTATGAAAAGAAAGCAAAAGAATATGCTATTACAAACACTTATGAAATGCTTGATCTTTTATATGGGAGTCGGTCGGCAGAAGCTAATAATGATTTATTGAATTCTGATTTTTATAAAGGGCTTGGCAACTTTACTCGAGCAGACCAAGTTGGCTCACAAGTAGACACATTAATACAGGCTGAAATAACCAAAGAAACAGCATCGGCTGATATTCGGGCTAAATATAATGCGAGTCAACTTGCAGAAGATACAGCCAAGTCTGCTGTGGCAGAAATTTATGCTCAAATTATACAATCGGCTGAACAGGCAGCGGCAATTGCTGCATCGGGTTCTCCTGTGCAATCTTTAAGAACCAAAGCAGATGTCTTTATTTATGGTTTAGCCTTATCTAAAAGTGATAACTCATTAAGCAGTCGTTATAGCAATCAAGGCTTTAACTGGGGTTCAGCAGATAACCCATGGTTATTCCGTGCAGGCACAGAAAAAGTTAAACAATTTAAAAATGTAGAAAAAGATGTTGGTTATTTAGCACTAGAGGCACCACTCGCAACTACTACGCCAACTGAAAGTGATAATAATATTAAACTGGGCTTTTGGACTGATATTTTTTCACGTCAGTTGAACTCAAGTGCAGAGGTGGATCCAAGCACTGGGGCGCCAAAATCTGGTTTAGATAAAGAGCACCGTTTACGTACTCAGTTTGTTGCCAATGGTTTAAGCCTAAATGGTTCTCAAATGCGACTATTTCAGACTTTAGACTCTGATAATCCAAATCATCATCAAACATTGGGTATGGCAAGTTTATTGCGTTTAAATACCAATGATAATCCTGCGAATCTAAGTTTCACAGATTCAAACTTAGATAGTAAAGGAATCCGCATTAGTACAGCAGCAAAATCAGATACTTTGGATGGAACGGCGGTCACACCAGCAATAGATGGTTCATTGGCACCAGTTTTTCATGATACAGAGGGTTTGTATTTATACAGTCCGAATATCAATTTAGTTTTAGGGAATATGTATCAGCCTTTTGTGGTTGGTTCTGAGGGCAATAATATTGTGCTAGAAGTAACACGTATTCCGAATGTTCCTGAAATTTACAATAAAATTTATCAAAATTATGAAGATGGAAAGGGTGGGTATTTAGGTTCTACAGCATTTACAGGTTCTACCTGTAATGTGGTGAGTTGTGGCACACCGCTAAAAGCCAATGTCAATGACAGTGCTGCGATGTATCAAGGACGTAATGCGACGCATAGTAGTATTGCAATTGGTACTGTAGAACGCTTGCCAAATAATATGTTACGTGCCAAAGATCATACGGATGCCACAGGTGTTGTATTTAAGGGTGTAGATGGTTCTACTAAGAATCTAGGTTCGGTTGCAATTGATGGCGTGCTGATTCAGCACCTTAAATTTAAAACGACAGGTCTATAAGAGGGGAATCATCATGTTGAAAAAACTGTCTTGTATTGCATTGATGTGTAGTCCTTTGACCCATGCCAATTTAATTGCACTGGAAAATCATGAATTAACGCAGGCTACAGGTCAAGGTGGTGCTGACCTTAGTTGGACACTATCGTTAAACCATGAATATGCTGAAAATTTAGAACTCAGCAATATTTCAAAATTTAATGGCAGGACAAAACCTACAGAGGTTTATTATCGCTATAGTGCAAATTGTGCTGACAATAATGTGCTCTGTCGTTTAGCGATTGCACCTAATAATCATGAAGATAATAACGGCAATAAAAAGTGGCTGGTATTTAAAAAAATTCAAGGCACCATACAAATAGATAAATTTTCTTTAGATGGCACGACTATTATTAATCATAAAAATGACCCACAAACGGCAATGCAGCTTAAGTTTTATGATGATAAGCCATTAAAAATAAGAAATTTGGGTTTTGCAACCATGGCGATCGAAACAGGTACAGGGCAGGGAGCAAATGAAGGTTATGCAAATTCAGAGGTATATACCAAATTTCAAGGAAGAAATTATCAGCAAAATGGTAGTTATAGCCCAGTTGAGCAAGAAGATGTCCCTTTGTTTGATCAGGGCGCTGAAAAAGGATTTATGGGCTTAAATATTCACGGCAATATGCACATGTCTGGCAATGTGAAAATATTTAGCTACAACTGTACAGGTTCAGCAGCAAGCCGTTGTTGAATATAGGATTAAGTACAGTATAGGGAAATAAAAATGAAAAAAATAATGCAGTTAAATTTATTAACATTGAGCGTACTTTGTGCGCAACAAGTATATGCTTTAGAGTTGATTGCAGACCAGCATTTGTCTGATGTAAGTGGGCAAGATGGTATTGTAATCACCCATGAAATGTCCAAAGCCACGATTAATCAAGTCAATTGGTATGATCCTGATTTAGTGGGTGGAGCTCAACTGGGTCTAGGCTTACATAATGTAGAAATTAAAGGACAGAATAACCAGCCTATTATCAGTAAGCTTGCTTTAGATGTGGGTAAAACTGATGTTGGTGCAGGTGTGCGTATCGATGCGAGCATTGATGCTTTTCAATCGACTGCAGATTTAAACTTGGTCAAAAAAAACTGTGTCGGAAATAGTTGTACTAAAGAAACACAAAGCTTGGGTCAGTTCGGCTTAGAAACTAAATCACCTTTAAAAGTTTTATTAGAAACCAAAGCAGGTTTATTCAATCAAAATGAAACGGCACATTTAAACTTCCAGTTACAGAATGCCAAAATTAGTCATGGTTTAGGTAAGCATGAATTATCTATGCATGATTTTAACTTTAATTTTGCGACTGACGGCTATATGTACATTGATGCCGATGAGGGATTGGTCTTTACCACTAAAAATGGCACCACCGACCATTTTGTGAATCTTGGACGAGTGAAAGACCTGAGTGATGTTGCTAGTAGCCGACAAAATGCAACTAACCCTGGGGTCAATATTGACTTGCGTTATGATGATAAAAATTTAATTCGCTTTGGTGCATCAGGTGCGGTAAGCAATGCGAAATTGTTTTTTAATGGGCATCAAAAAAATGTTGCCAATTTTGACGTTTCGAATAAGGTCAATGGTGTAATTGAAACTAAAAATACCGCAGTTACAGGCTACGATACTGTGGTGGGGCAAGGTGGTTTGCATTTGGGCTTATCTGCCGATTTTACCAATCAAAATACGACAGGTTTGGCCACAGGGCAATTACCAACAACTTTAGAAATTGGGCACACAGGAAAAGGCAGTTATGCGGTTGAATTTTCGAATTTAAGACCGCTAACCACACGTGATGCACAAGGTAATTTACACAATAAAAATGCCTATATCGATTTTGGCGATATTTATATTAATACCGTACAAGCGAAAAACCTCAATTTTTTAGTCAATGAAAATATTAAAAATACTATTGGTGCAACCAGTCCTATTTTAAACCAGTTGCTATCGAGTAAGCTTGAAGGTGACCAGTTCTCACTGATCGCTGTTCGTGGTATGGACTTTCAGTCTATTGCAGCCAAAGCTAGAATTATTTCTGACAACTCTTTAAATGAATTGACAGGAGATGGTGGTTCTTGGGGTATTGGGATTCCAATTTATAATTTAAATGCCAATGTGGCCTTGTCGGGTAAACAATATCTGTCACCTTATGATGGAACGAACAAAACTGGAATTGGTTATAACGCTATTGTTTCTACCGAAGGTTATGGCATTGATTCAAAAACAGGCTTACCAAGTACCACTTCTATTATCTTAATTGACGGGCAAGACAGCCTGCATGCTGGTGAAGCTGTCAACTATTATGCTGGTTTAAGAAATATTGATGCATTAATTCAGTCCGACGGTGTGATTGGTTATGAAGATGAAGGGATTTATATTCGTGCAGATCATTTATTAGTTGCAGCAAAAGCAGAGTTAGCGATTGGACAATTACCAGGTTCGAAATACAACTGCGTCACAGGATCAACTAAATGCGGTGGTTTTGTACCTTACGATAATTTCTCTAAGAAAGATGATGTGTTGACCACAATTGCTTTTAAATTAGATGGCAATGGTGAATTGTTGGTAATTCCTGGAATGGATCCAACCGATACTAATCCGAACTCAAACTTTTTGTCTTTTGATGCGAACTTTAAGTTTAGAAGTCTAGATAGCACAGAACAGGCTGATCCGAAGAATTTAGGTAGTTATTTTAGTTTGATTAATGAAGATCAAGTGAATAATGAAACTGTTCAAACGTCTTCTATTAACTTGAATCGTATGGAAGGTCATTTAGGTGTCAAAGGAAAAGTCGTCGTCAGTGCAGATACGGTCACTTTAGACAATCAAGTGAAATTTAATTATAAAAATGATATTGCTCAACCCTTTAAAACAAACTTTGCAATGTCTACCAATGGCAATATGCAGAAAATCGCATCTGTCGCACTTACAGGTGGAACCATGCGCAGCACATTGGGCATTACGCCACGCTAAAGGATAGAAATAAAATGAAAAAAACAATTTTAGTTGCATCTATTTTAAGTACAGCTTTTTCATTCAATTCTGCTCAAGCGATGCAGGCTTTAAATGATGATCAGTTATCTCATGTACAAGGTCAGGCACTTTTGAACCTGATGACTGCGACAGATCAATCGCAAGGGTTAAATTTTTATAAACTAAGTGTTGATGCACTCATGGAGCTTAATGCCAACATTAAAACGCTACAATTAGGTTGTGGCGGTGTAAATAACGCGATTGGTGGTAAAGCGGGATGTGATATTGATATTTCTAATATTTCGTTAAGTGGTTTGAATGAATCCTATGATTCAACAGGTAACCCAAAGTTTAATGGTGAACGTGCGGGTACCAGTGCACAAATTACCAATCCATTTATTGAATTTGCGATTAGTGGAAATAGTGCGTCAACACGTGAAGTGGTTGGTTTTCGCTTAGGTGCAGAAGAAATTTTAGGTCTACTGACTTTGGGTACAGATAACGTGCAAAACCCAAATGACGGGATTAAAAGTTTCAGTGGTTATATGAAAATGGCACAAACGCAAGGGCATTCATTTACTAAAGAAGCTAAATTTGGTAATGCCTCTGACCAAAAAATTAGTGGGATACTGACTGCGTTGGGGCAGGATCGTGTCTATACAAGTAAACCTGGCGCAGAAGGACATACTGGGATTACCGTTCCATCGATGCGAGCTGATTTTACGATGCCTGAAACAGTAGTGACTGGTCAGCGTATGGAGTCCGCTATAGTTACGGGTATCCGTTCAACATTAGCTTCTATTCCGCTAGCAGCAACAGAGTCTGGGACATATACTGGTGATGTAAATGGAACACCTGACTTTTCAAAAGACCAGTTATATGTCACATTTCCTCCTTTATTGTTTGGTTCTGTTGGTGATCACTCATTCTTTAAAATGAGTAAGGGTTCTACATTAGAAAATTTGAATATGGATATTACTTTTGTCCAAGCCCTAAATATGATTCACAATATTCCTCTGACAGGAACAGGTGGATATTTATCTTTACAAAGCAAGCCAGTGCAGTGGATGGGTGCAGATGAAAAAGATATTGCACAACAAGGTTGGTGGATGTCGTTTAAGGAACCAGTGCAATTAGGTTATTTGGCAACTGCGGATTTGGTAGATGTTTCTGCAGTACTACCACAGGTCGCAAAAGCATTAACTTCTGAGTTAATGCAAGATAAGCATAATGTAGATGTAAGTTTGTTAGAAGCATTAGGTTCATTGGCTGGTACACCAATCGAGCGTAAAATGAATATCGATGTTGGTAGTTACACAGGATATTACACGGGTCAACCAGCCAGATTAACACTTAATAATCAGGTTTTACAAAACCAAAATGTTACCCCTAACTGTTATGGTGGTATGAAATTCTGCTAATCCCAAATGAAAAAAATCCCGCAACTTGTGCGGGATTTTTTATACTCAGTCTTCAATCTTATTTGGCAATTTTGATGAGTAATTCTTCTTTCGTTAGGTTGCTAGATTCAGCATCACGACGACCTTTATATTCAAAAGTACCTGCATCTAAACCTTTCTCACCAATCACAATACGGTGCGGAATACCTGTAAGCTCAAGGTCAGAGAATTTCACCCCAGGACGTTCATTACGATCATCCAGTAATACATCATAACCCGCAGCTTGAAGTTCAGCATAAAGTGCTTCTGCTGCTTCTAATGTGCGAGGTGATTTATGTGCGTTCATTGGTACAATCGCAATTTCAAATGGTGCGATGGCTGCAGGCCAAATAATCCCTTTATCATCAAAATTTTGTTCAATGGCAGAGGCAACGACACGTGTGACTCCAATCCCATAGCATCCCATGGTAACAGTAAACGGTTTGCCATCTTCACCTAATACTTTGCAGCCCAGCGCTTCAGAGTATTTAGTACCGAGTTGGAAGATATGACCGACTTCAATACCGCGTTTAATTTGTAGAGTTCCTTTGCCATCTGGAGATGGATCGCCCTCAACGACGTTACGTAAATCGTAAACTTCAGTATATTGTGCATCGCGTTCCCAGTTCACACCTGTTGCGTGTTGATCAACTTGGTTTGCACCTGCAACGAAGTCAGACAGTACTGATGCAGCACGGTCTACAATCACAGTTATGCCTTTTTCAACCAAACCTTGTGGACCAACAAAGCCAGCAGTTAAACCTAACGCTGCAATTTGTGCATCGGTTGCAAAAGTAAGTGGTGCTGCAATCTGTGGATGCTTTTCTGCTTTAATTTCGTTGAGTTCATGGTCACCGCGCAGGAATAATGCAATCACAGGCACTTGACCTGTTTCATCTGCAACACCTTGAACCAAGAGCGCTTTGACTGATTGGTTACTATTTGTGCCTAAAAATGCAGAAACTTCCGCAATGGTTTTTTGGTTTGGTGTATCCACAATTTTGAGTTCTTGCGTTGCCGCAGCACGTTCACCCACCAAAATAGCTTCAGCCATTTCAATATTGGCTGCATAATCAGATTCGGTAGAGAAGGCGATATCATCTTCACCACTTGAAGCTAGAACGTGGAATTCATGTGAACCTGAACCACCAATAGAACCTGTATCTGCCTGTACTGGGCGGAAGTCTAAACCTAAGCGCGAGAAAATACGGCAGTAGGTGTCGTACATCACATCATAGGTTTCTTGTAAAGAAGCTTGATCGGTATGGAAAGAATAAGCATCTTTCATAATAAATTCGCGTGAACGCATTACCCCAAAACGTGGGCGAATTTCGTCACGGAATTTAGTTTGAATTTGATAGAAGTTGATTGGCAATTGCTTATAGCTTTTTAATTCATTACGCGCCAAATCGGTAATGACTTCTTCATGTGTTGGGCCAAGTACAAAAGGATTGTCGTGGCGATCTTTAAAGCGTAGTAATTCAGGACCGTATTGCACATAACGCCCTGATTCTTCCCAAAGTGAGGCAGGCTGAGTGACAGGCATAAAAGTTTCTAAAGCACCTGCGCGATTCATTTCTTCACGAACAATGGCTTCAACTTTATTTAGCACACGCACACCCATTGGCAGCCAAGTATATAAACCTGAAGCCAATTTACGAATCATACCCGCACGTAACATCAGCTGGTGAGAAATCACCTCGGCATCGTTTGGGGTTTCTCTTAACGTAGCAAATAAAAAGCGACTCGCGCGCATGGAAACTGTCCTAAAAAGTGAAGCGTTAAATGGATTTTTTTCAAAGCCAGATTATACAATAAAAATCGGGCTAAACTTGCGTTAAAATTTAGCCCGAACGATTGTGTGACTTTGCGTGAGATTTTAAGAAATCAGTTTACGCGTTTGGCGTAACATAAAATTCTTAAAATCATCTAAGTAAGTGAAAATGACAGGTACGACCACCAAGGTGAGTAGGGTGGATGTAATTACACCGCCAATGACTGCATGTGCCATAGGCGCACTTTGTTCGCCGCCTTCACCCAAGCCAAGTGCGAGTGGCACCATCCCCATCACCATTGCACTGGTGGTCATTAAAATAGGGCGTAAACGGGTTTTCCCTGCAGCAATAATTGCATCATAACGTGACTCGCCCTGATCCATGGATTTTTTAATAAAATCAATCAGTAAAATCGCATTTTTGGTGACCAACCCCATCAGCATAATAATACCGATAATAGAAAACAGGTTCATGGTCGAGTTAAAAATAAACAGTGCCAAGAATACCCCTATCAGCGATAAAGGCAGAGAAGCCATAATCGCTGCAGGGTGAATGAAACTGTTGAATTGTGAACCTAAAACGATATAAATAAACACAATAGATAGGGTAATTGCAGTCAGCGCATAACCTGCAGATTCAGCCATGTCAGCATTGGCGCCTTGAGTGTCGAAGCTATAACCTGCGGGTAATTTAAAGTTATCCTGAATTTTTTGAATGTCGACACCAATGTCACCTGCAGGACGTCCAGCAGTATTGGCTTCGACCAAAACTTCACGGGCTAAATCACGACGGTTAATTTGTGCTGCACCTAAACTTTCCTCAAACTTCGCCACACTTGCCAAAGGCACTAAAATATTTTGTCCATTGGCATCAGTTTTTTTTGAAGTTAAATACATATTTTGCACATCGCTCGGCAAGCTACGATGGTTTTCTGTAAGTCGAACATTGACATCGTAGGTTTCACCACGTTCATCTTGCCAAGTGGTGACATCATCCCCCGCAATCAGTGGGCGGATAATATTGGCAATTTGATTTACTGATAGCCCTAAATCGCTGGCAAGGACACGGTTAATATGAACACCTAATGTAGGTTTAGGAGCTTTTAGCGAGCTTTCTAAATCGACAATACCATTCACCTGAGCAATTTCGGTCATAAAGCGGTCAGAGATTTTTTGTAATTCTGCTAAATCAGGGCCTTTAATAGACACCATCACAGGTTTTTGCCCCCCTGAAACTGTTTCGTCGGCAGAGGCGACAGAGGTGATGGTGATGCCCGCAACACTTTGTAGACGCTGGCGAAATTCGTTATTGAGTTCGGTTAGCGTTTGTTGACGTTCATTACGTGGGCTGACAGTTACACGCAAATTAACATGATTTTTCCCGCGATCTGTTACGCTGTTAATGGCTCCGTAAGTCGCACGTACTTCAGGGTGTTGACGGATGATTTGATCTATTTGTTTTAATTTTGCTTGTGAATATTCAAGCGAGGCATCTACAGGTGTTTCAAATTTAATCCGAATTTCACCTTTGTCGGGTACAGGTACAAACTCTGTGCCAATCAGTTTGGATAATCCGAGTGCTGCAAATAATGAACCCACGGCAATCAATAAGGTGATAACGCGAAATCGTAGTGCTAATTTTAAAAGTTTTTCATAATGATGACTTAAATTGTCGAGTTTGTTAGAAATCCAGTTTAAGAAGCGTTTTACCCGTCCAGGTTTTTTATTCGGATTTGCTTTTTCTGCCCAGTGTGCAGAAAGCATTGGATCCAGCGTAAAACTGACAAACATGGAAATCAGTACGGCAGTACTGACGGTGACACCAAATTGATAGAAAAAGCGTCCGATAATCCCGCCCATAAATGCCACAGGTAAAAATACAGCCACAATGGTCAGGGTAGTTGCTAAAACCGCCAAGCCAATTTCTTTAGTACCATCCAAAGCAGCCGTGACATGGTCTTTACCCATATCTGCATGACGCACGATATTTTCACGTACCACAATTGCATCATCAATCAATAAGCCAATACTGAGCGAGAGCGCCAGTAAGGTCATCATGTTGATGGTAAAGCCAAATGCCCAAATAAAGGTGAGTGTGCCGAGTAGGGCGATTGGCAGGGTCAATCCTGTAATGGCGGTAGAACGGAATGAACCAAGAAACAACAGTACAATCAGGACTGCCAGAATCGCACCCTCAATAATGGTGCGCGCTACATCACGGATACTGCCACGAATCCCTTTAGAAGAATCCACCACGACCTTTGCAGTCATGCCTACAGGTAGTTGGGTCTGAATACGTTCTAAGGTTTTGTAGGTGTTATCAACCACTTCAATAACATTAGAGTCTGAACTACGCAAGATATCGACAGCAACCGCAGTTTGCCCATTTAAAAATGCACTGGTTTCCAGCTCTGCCTGACTGTCTTGAATTGTGGCAACTTGTTTTAAAAAGATTGGCGCACCATTTTTATTGGCAATAATTAAATCGCCAAAAGCCAGAGGATGAATGACTTTGGATTGGATTTCGACCACCAATTCACTATTGGCTTGTTTGAGTGTGCCGCCAGGTACTTCAATATTTTCAGCTTTGAGCGTGTTGATGACCTGATCCACACCCAGTCCAAAACTCATTAACTTTTGTGGATCTACCTCAATCCGAATTTGTCGCTGTGCATCACCCAATAAATTAACAGTTCCGACACCAGACACAGTGCGCAGTTGCGGTACAACTTGTTGATCTAAATAGGAACTTAAATCACGCAAAGACATTTGTGAGGATTCAAAAACTATCGACATCACTGCATTGGCAGTTGGATCGTAGCGCTCCACCACTGGGTCTTGAATTTCATCTCGAAACCCTGCACTGACAGACGAAATTTTATCGCGTACATCTTGTGCCGCCACTGCCGAAGGAACATCTAAATTAAACTCGGCAATAATAGTAGATAACCCTTCACTGGATTGTGAAACCAGTTGTTTGAGTCCAGAAATGGTGTTGATCTGATCTTCCATTTTCTTGGTGATTTCAGATTCAACTGTTTCAGGTGATGCACCCGGATAACTGGTATAAACCACTACAAACGGAAAATCGACGTCAGGAAATTCTTCCACGCCCATACGTTGCCATGAAGCCAAGCCAAGCACCATTAGACAAAACATCATCATGATGGTAAAAACGGGATACTTGACGCTAACTCGGGTAAACCACATAACAACGATCCTGATTTTTTATTTATTGGACATCTGCACTACTGCATTGAGATGAAATTCAATTTATTGAGGGTTATTTTGAATGATCACCTGCTGCTGAATTTGATCGGGGTTGAACACCACTCGACTGACTAGATCACTGCTCTGTAAGCCTTGAATCACAGCAGTATTGTCACTATAGCGCTGTTCTAAAACTGTGATATCCACGCGGGCAATTTTTTGATCTCGAATCACCCAAACATAAGGTTTGTTTTGGATATCGTGAATGGTATTGAGTGGGATGATTTGCCCTGAAATTGTCGTGTTCGCTAAAATATAACCATCCACAAATGCCCCAATACTTAAAGAGGGAAGACGCTCAAGCGGGGTTGCAAAAAACTCAATTTGACGACTGGCTAAATCTGCCACTGGGGAAACGCGGCTAATTTGTGCATTAAATGTGTTTGCTTGCCCTTGGAGTTGATATTCAATTTTTTGACCAATTTTGAGTGCGGCTTGTAAGTCGCTTGGTAATTTCGCTTGAATTTCTAATTGGTTCGGATCGACGACTTCAAATAAGGTTTGTCCTGCAGCCACAGTTTGCCCAGGCTCAACTTGACGTTGGGTAATGACACCATGAATTGGACTGGTAATCGTGCCATCTTGATCGGCTTTTAGTGCAATATCGACATTGGCTTGTTGGGCGCGTACATTTTCCATTTGCGCACGATAATCTAACTGACTTTGCTCATATTCCACTTGTGAAATAAAACCCTGATCGAGCAAACGTTTTTTTCGTTGCATCATGTTGCGGGCTTGGTTGGCTTGCGCTTGCGTTGCAGCTAAATTGGCGCGAGCTTGTGCTAAACGCGCAGCATTATCCTGATTATTTAAGCGTAGCAAGGTTTGACCACGTTGTACGCTATCTCCCACTTTGACATAGACTGAGGTTGCTGTGGCAGTCACCTGTGCTTGAATACTGCTTTGATTCACAGCACGCACTGTGCCTGTAAAGGCAGTTTTACTGATTGCGCTGCCTTGTTGTGGTGTCACTAAATCTTGCTGAATGAGTTCAATTTTTTCTGATACTGTTGTTTTATTTTCAGTTTCTGTTTTTTGGCAGGCACTCAGCAAAATACATAAACCGATTGCACCGATACGAAAAATGGGTAAATGCTGCCGATTAAACCTAACTGCGATACGCTGTGCAATGTGCATGCATATTTGTCCTTATTGATTGCCAAAATGACAAGGTAATTCAAATCAACTATTCAAGTGCTTTTAAGCGAGTAATAATTCTGTCGTATTCTGCTTGTGTATTTCGATAGCTTGTTTGTAAAGATTGAATCATATCTTTTTTAAGCTCGATGTTTTTTAAGTTATTGTCCAAATTGGTTTTTAGTTGTGCAGGCACAGGTTTGACCTTGCGTAAATATTCCATTTCTTGACGTTTAAAAGTAATACGGTCGTTTTGCAACTGTTTGAGTTGTTCTTGTTGGAAAATAATTTGCTTTTTAATATGCGCTAAAGCGTTATTACGTTTGGTGATTGCAGTTTGACTATTGGTATAGGCGTTTTTCAAACGCTGATCAGATTCCATTTGATACGCTTGAGCAGCACGTTGTGGGGCTTTTTTAATATCCGTTTCGGTGTTGTATGGACGTGCGCGCTGAATTACTTGCATGTTACGGTCTAATGCTTCATAACCATGACGAATATGATTAGGTGTCACATTACTACTAATATTTGCAACGCCATGTTGATCATAATAGCGATACCACACCGCTTTGTTCTGGCTGTCAGCCATGAGTGGGGCAGAGGGCAATAGCAGTAACGCAAGCATGCCCAATTTGAGTGACTGCTTATTTTGTTTTAATTTTACAGCGAGTGATTTTGCAAAAAAAGTGCTCACGTTGTCCCCCACAATAAAGTTGACTAAATTACTTAAATTACACGTAATAATAGTGTTATATTAGATCAAAATTAGGAATTAAAAAAATACAACCGATAAAAAAATATCAATGGTCACACGAAAGTGTGAGCGGTTTGGTGATAATGATGTAAAAGTGTAGCTTTACACTAAATATGTTCATTGAAACTACAAGTAAAGATATGTTAAAAATACGATCAATGTGTAAAATTTTTCTACTCAGTTGCTTGTACAAACAAAAATGGGAAGGGTCATTGAATGGACGATAAATTCCAAAATCTAAAAGTCATGGTGATTGATGATTCAAAAACCATTCGCCGTACAGCTGAAACACTTCTACAGCGTGAAGGTTGTGAAGTGGTTACCGCAGTTGATGGATTTGAAGCTTTATCCAAAATTGCCGAATCAAATCCAGATATCGTATTCGTAGATATTATGATGCCACGCCTAGATGGTTACCAAACGTGTGCCTTAATTAAAAACTCGCAAAACTACCAAAACATTCCTGTCATTATGCTATCAAGTAAAGATGGTTTATTTGACCAAGCCAAAGGACGTGTAGTAGGTTCTGATGAGTATCTGACTAAACCATTTAGTAAAGATGAATTATTAAACGCCATTCGTAACCACGTGACAGCATAATTATTAGTTAGTTAGATTTATTGGGGAAAATAATGGCTCGTATTCTTATTGTAGATGATTCACCTACAGAAACATTCCGCTTCAGAGAAATCTTGACCAAGCATGGTTTTGAAGTCATTGAAGCAGCGAACGGTGCAGATGGCGTGACCATGGCGCAAGCTGAATTACCAGATTTAGTATTAATGGATGTGGTTATGCCAGGCGTGAATGGCTTTCAGGCAACACGTCAAATTTCGCGTGGTGATACCACTAAACACATTCCAATTGTAATTGTGAGTACCAAAGATCAGGCAACCGATCGTGTTTGGGGGAAACGCCAAGGTGCGAGCGATTATTTAACTAAGCCTGTTGACGAAAAACAATTAATTGATGTGATTAATCAACACCTTAATGCAGGATAAGCTATGGCTGCAAATGGTTTTATTGAATTACTTCGGTTATCTAAACGTGGAAACAAAAACTACGTTAGTACCGAAAATGAGGTAAACCGCTGGTCAGGCATTGCTTTTGAGATGATGGGGCAATATTTCGTTGCTCCATTAGGAGAAGTTTCTGAGGTTATTTATCCACCGAAATATACGCCCGTACCAAATACCCAACCTTGGGTAGTAGGTCTAGCGAATATTCGCGGAAGATTACTTTCAGTTTCAGATTTGGCACATTATGTTTCTGGGCAAAGCAGCCAATATTCACCTACTCAAAAAGTAATGTGTATTAGTCATAATGACCATTATGTCGGTTTAGTTGTAGATCAAGTTTTGGGTATACAGCACTTTAATAAGAAAAGTTTCTTTTCTAAACACAATGATTTAGATAGTAATTTACAAGAATATTGTCAGGGGTATTTTCACCAACATAACCAACAATGGCATGTTTTCTTATTTAGTCGTTTATTGCAAAACCCAAAATACATGAACGCATCTATAAAATTTATAAATTAACTGTCGCGCACCTAAAAAATGAAGGCGTCAATCGGGGAGAAGCTGCATGGGCTTTAAACTTAAAAAGAAAAATTCAGGCGAAGAAACCGTCCGTAAAGCAAGTGGTCCAGGTTTTTTTGCAAAATTACAGGCGCGAACAGAAGAGTTTGCGAGTGTATTTGGCGAAACAGAAAAATCTAAGCCACTTATTTTAGGCGCAGCTTTTTGTATCATCTTATCGCTTTTCCTGTTGTTATACCTTTTTTATAGCGTGCCGCGTAATAACGATTTTACCCGTAGTTTGGGTGATTTACGTCTGTTGTCACAAACCATTTCACGTCAAGCAACCGAAGCGACTGCATCAGGTACGCCTGAATCTATTAAAAACTTAACAGATTCACAAAAAGCCTTTGCTGCTCACTTAGAAACAGTGAAGGATATTCATGCCAGCACAGATACACTGCGTGAAGTGGAAACACAGTGGAAATCGGTTTCTGAAAATATTGATTTGATTGCTTCGCAACAAAAAATCATTAACCAACTCTATGACACCAACATTGCAATTGGTGAAACCATTCCGGGTATTCAGGCTGAATATAACTTGATGGTTGACCAAATGGCACGTCAAGACATGCCAAGTAGCCAGGTGGTTATTGCAAAGAACCAAGTATTCATTGCAGAACGTATTTTACGTTCAATCAGTTCTGTATTAACAGGTACAGACAGTTCACGTGAATCTGCAGATGACTTTAGTGCCGATACCGAAACGTTTGGTGCTTACTTGGCAGCACAGTTAAATGGTAGTGCGGAACTTGGTGTACAACGTATTACTCAAGAAGATTTACGTAGTTCATTAGAAGGTATTCAAGCAGAATATGAAGATGTATTGAAATCTGCTGCTGCAACAGTTTTAAATAACTCAACACAAATTGTAAAAGTACGTCAGGCATCATCTTCTATTTTCGATCAGTCAGATAAACTTTTAACCAATTTAAATAAATTGTCTAGCAGTTCAGGTTGGTCTATTGCAATTCCTGCAATTGGCTTAATTGCAGCATTACTTGCGTTCTTATTCTGTGTATTCAAACTCTTAAGCTTACGTGGTGAAGCCGATAAAGCTCGCGTGGTTCGTCTACAAGATGAATATGACCGTAACCAGAACGCGATTTTACGTTTACTCGATGAGATCGCCGACCTTGCAGATGGTGACTTACGTTCATACGCAACAGTATCGGAAGACTTCACGGGTGCAATTGCCGACTCGATTAACTTCGCAATTGACCAATTACGTGACCTTGTATCGCGTATTCACGAAACATCGCACGAAGTTGCACAATATACGGCAACCACACAGAACATTACCAACCAGCTTGCTGAAGCATCTGAGCATCAGGCGCAAGAAATTGCAGGTGCATCTGCCGCAATTAACGAAATGGCAATGTCGATTGACCAAGTATCTGCCAACGCTGAAGAATCAGCAGCGGTAGCAGAACGTTCAGTACATATTGCATCGAATGGTGCAGACGTTGTAAACCGTTCAATTGAAGGTATGGATATCATTCGTGAGCAGATTCAAGAAACCTCTAAACGTATTAAGCGTTTGGGTGAATCTTCACAAGAGATTGGTAACATCGTTGCCTTGATTAACGATATTGCCGACCAAACTAACATCTTGGCATTAAACGCAGCAATTCAGGCGTCTATGGCGGGTGAAGCAGGTCGTGGTTTCGCAGTCGTAGCCGACGAGGTACAGCGTCTAGCGGAACGTTCAGCATCTGCAACCAAGCAGATTGAAACACTGGTTAAAACCATTCAGACCGATACCAACGAAGCCGTAATTTCGATGGAACAAACCACATCAGAAGTTGTGCGTGGTGCGAACTTATCTAAAGATGCGGGTGTTGCACTGGATGAGATTCAAACGGTATCGACCAACCTTGCGAAATTGATTTCTAACATTTCGGATGCTGCAAAACTTCAGTCTGCTTCTGCAGGTCACATTGCAACCACGATGAACGTTGTACAGGAAATTACCTCGCAAACGACCAGTGCAACTTTCGATACTGCACGTTCGGTATCTGAGTTGGCCAACATGGCAGAATCATTACGTGAATCTGTAACTGACTTTAAACTACCTGAATAAGCGGGATTCCAGCTTGGGGAAAGGTGTACCTATACACAGTTATGGGTACACCATCATTCAGAGATAAAGCATCGCAAAGATGAACTTAACTTTTGGGTTAGGGGCATTCAGGATGGTTACAATTAAGTTGAAGTGCCTTTTGGTGCTGAAAACGTAAGAAGCCTTAGCTATGAAAGAAATATTAAAAAATTTAGTCGAAACAATGACGCTTCCTGAAGATAGTTATCTTGAGCAAGATGCGGAAATTCTTGAAATTTTTGTCGAAGAAATTGAAGAAATCTTCGAAGAATTAAATCCATTATTTACAACTTGGTTTGCGAACCCAACAGATCAAGAAACTTTAGTAACTATTCGTCGTCACTTTCACACTTTAAAAGGCTCGGGTCGCATGGTGGGTGCGAAGTCTGCGGGCGAGTTGGCATGGACGGTTGAAGATACTTTAAACCGTGTGCTTTCGGGTGCGGTAACACTCAATACTGATATTCAAAAATACGCAAAAACTGTTTTAAATATTTATCAATACAAGCTTTATCCAATTTTTAAGCAAGTCGGTTTAATTGATCTTGATTTACGCCCATTGGTGCTTTTAGGACAACAATTACAGCAAAACCAAAGTCCTGAACCTGCATTGGAAGAGTTGCTGGTTTTAGCAGATCAACTGACTGCCACTGATATGCCGACAGGACTAGAATTGACGGATGCTGCAGTTGAAACAGCAGCTGTCGCAGCAGTTGAATCATCTGAAGATGTAATGACTGCTGAAGAAATGCCGCAGACAGAAGTTGCACAAGAAGAGGCTGCTGATGCGAGTCTATTGGCTGAAACTCTGGCTATTTTTGTAGAAGAAGCTGAAGAGCATTTAGCGACCATTGATCAGTTCTTGGCACAAGATCAGATTTACTCACAAGACTATAATGGCTTAATCCGTGCATTACATACACTGCGCGGCAGTTCGTCTATGGCGCAAATTGATCAAGTTTTTCAAGCCAGTTCTAAAGTTGAAAACTTGTTTAAAGCGTTTGTACAAGATGAAATTGAATCTACATCAAAAGAAACTGCGCTGTTGGTGCAATATGCAGAATTTGTCCGGGATTATCTGCATGTACTTCGTCAAGGTCACTGTGATGGTTTAGATGTAATCTATGCAACTTTTAATAAAGCATGGGATAGCTACGGCTTTAGCACCAGCGATACAGAAGACTCTAATCCTCAAGGTTTAGTATCGAAGCTAATCGAACTGAATATTGATCGTTTACTTGATGCCGAATTTGAATTTGATAAATTGGCGCAAGCGCAATTCCCAAGCTATTTAGAAGAACTCAGCGCACAAGCGCAATTGTTGGTAGAGCATACCGATAACCGTGCGTCTGTGGGTATTCATCAATTTACTGAAGAACTTAAAGCTGCTTACGACAGTGTTTTAGCCAAACCAATTCTGCTTAACTCTGAATATGGTTATGAGTTATTTGCACAGGCACACCAAGAGTTTATTCATTTATTCGATACCTTGGCTGCGGGACAGCGTGTTACGGTTACAGAAGACATTCAGAAAACCTTAAATGACTTAACTGCATTTGTGCAGCAAGACATTGATGCAATTGCACTTGAAGATGCTGAAACATCAGTGAGCGACAATGCTGTAGAAACAACAGTTGTTGCAGAACCTGAAGCGGTGCCTGCTGCAGTTGCTAGCGAAAATTCGGGCACAGTGAATTTGGCGCAATTGTCACAACGTATTGCATCAGATCAACAAAACATGCATGCCGATGATGCCAACAAAGACTTCGATCCTGACTTGCTGGATATCTTCTTGGAAGAAGCAGAAGAGCTTTTGGTGGGTATGGATGAAGATGTCAATACTTGGTCAAAAGACGCCAGCGATACTTCGGCTTTAAACAACTTAATGCGTTATTTGCACACTTTAAAAGGTGGTGCAAATATGATTTCTGCGACGCATATTGGTTTAATTGCACACAACCTTGAGTCGATTTACGAGCGTATCATTAACAACCAAATTGTTGTTTCACCTGCGTTAATTCAAATTATTCGTTTGGTGCAAGATGATATTGCAGACCGTATTCAGACCATTCGTGATGAGCGTGTGGACTATGCTGCGCCAGAGTCGATTGCAATTTTAGGCAACATTGTTAGCTTGGCACAAGGCGATGCAGATGTGTCAGTTGCAAGTGCGACAACCGCAGCGCAGCCTGAACAGACTATTGAGGCAGTAGAAGAGGTTGATGCACAGCCTGAGTTGGCGGTAGAAGCGTTGCAAGATACAACTGCAGATTTAGCTGAAGATGACGCAGTTATTGCTGATGATGCACATTTTGAAGACGCTGCTGCTGCGGCATTTGAGCCGATCACAGAAACTGTAAGTCTTGAAGCAAGTGCTGAATCTGAAGATGAGCAATTACATTCAATTGTGGTTGAGACTTTCAGAGAAGAAGCGGAAGAAATTTTGGATGCTGCAGATCAGCGCTTGAAACAATGGTTTGAACAGCGTAGTGACCGAAGTATCTTGCTTCAATTACAACGTGCGGCGCACAGCTTAAAAGGCGGTGCACGTATGGCTGAAATTGAGTCTGTTGCGCAAATCGCCTATCAACTTGAAAGTGCCTTTGAACAGTTTGCTGTGCATCAATTTAACTCAAATGTTTATGATGCTTTATTGCAAACCACGTTGGCGTGGTTGCGTGATGCAATCTTCAAAGCAGATTACAGCAATTATGACAGCTTAAAATCTAGCTTGTCGGCGATGCAGTTTGTAGATGTATCTGCGCAATTGCCCGAGCGTTTAACGCATACCGACTTGTTATCGCCAAGCCGTAGTTATGAGTTTGTTCAGGGTGATGGTACAGAGCCACCTGCAATGTCGGGTGAGTGGGGCGAAACCACACAGCTGGATAATAGCAATGAGATGATTCGTATCTCTGCCGATTTAGTCGAGAAGATGATTGACTTGTCAGGCGAGAACTCGATTAACCGTTCACGTATTGAAATGGAGCTTGGGCAACTAGGCGGTACGTTGAATGAGATGGAATTGGCGATTAAACGTCTTGCCGATCAGTTACGCCGAATGGAAGGCGAGCTGGAATCGCAAATTATTGCCAAGCATGGTTCTGAAAACTCACGTTATGCAGACTTTGACCCATTAGAGATGGACCAATATTCATCGTTGAATCAGTTGTCTAAATCTCTGGCGGAATCTGCATCGGACTTGGTGGACTTTAAGAGCACCTTGGCTGAAAAAATTCGTGATGCCGAAGGTTTGTTATTACAACAATCACGTATTCAGGCTGAAATTCAAGAAAGCTTGATGCGTACACGCCTTGTACCATTCTCACGTTTATTGCCACGTTTACAACGTATTGTGCGTCAGACTTCATCGACCTTAAACCGTCCGACAGAACTGGTGGTTTATAACACTGAAGGTGAATTAGACCGTACCATTCTAGAGCGTTTGGTGACACCGTTTGAACACATGCTGCGCAACGCGGTCGACCATGGGATTGAAGACCCTGCACAACGTGCTGCAGCCAATAAACCTGAAGTTGGTAAAATTGAACTGAACATTACCCGTCAAGGCACAGATGTTGTGGTGACTTTTGTGGATGATGGTAAGGGTATTGATGATGCCAAGATTAAAGAAAAAGCATTGAGCTTAGGTTTAATCAAAGCCGATCAGAATTTAGATAAAAACGAAATTCTGCAATACATTTTCCACCCAGGCTTTACAACAGCACAATCGGTTACACAAATTTCAGGTCGTGGCGTTGGTTTAGACGTGGTGCAAAGTGAGATTAAGGCGCTCGGCGGTCACGTTTCTGTAGATTCAACATTAGGTCAAGGCACAACCTTTAGTATTCGTGTACCAACGACGGTTGCGGTATCCGATGCCTTAATGGTTAAAGTTGGTGATCAACAATTTGCTGTACCGTTGGCGCAAATTGACCGTATTGTACGTATTGCACCAACCACTTTGGAATCTTACTTCAACAGCAATGAAGATTTCTTCCAAATTGACAACCAGAACTACAAGTTACGTTACTTATCTGAGTTCGTTGGCAATCAGCCATTACCGCGTTTAAGCCATGTGGGTCATTCACTACCTGTTCTGTTAATTAAAGGCAGCACAGGTCAAACCATTGCTTTACTAGTCGATCAGTTGATTGGTTCGCGTGGTCAAATTGTTGTGAAACCAATTGGACAACAGTTCTCAAGCATTGGTGCAATTGCAGGCGCAACTATTTTGGGTGATGGTCAAGTTTGTTTGATTTTGGATGGTCAGAACATTGCCCGTCAAATTCTTGCAACGCAACGTACCAAACAAGCCAGCGATCAACGTGATAGCCAACGTCGTGATACGCGCCGCTTAATTATGATCGTGGATGACTCAGTCACCGTACGTAAAGTAACTTCACGTCTGCTTGAGCGTCAAGGTTATGATATCGTGACTGCTAAAGATGGTGTCGATGCCATGGAGCAGCTTGAAAACGTCAAACCTGACTTGATGTTACTGGATATTGAAATGCCACGTATGGATGGTTTTGAGGTGACTAACCTTGTGCGCCACCACGACATGCATAGCAATCTGCCGATCATCATGATTACGTCACGTACAGGTGAAAAACACCGCGAACGAGCGTTTAGCTTAGGTGTGACGCATTACATGGGGAAACCGTTCCAAGAGGCAGAATTGCTTGCCAATATTGAACAATTATTAGCAGTCAGTCAGGGGTAAACGATGAGTCAGACGAATAGTCCAAATTTACTCGGGCAAATCAGTCAGCAAGAGCTGCAACATTTAATTACCGTATCTACCGGTTTTATTGATGCTTATATTGTTGAATGTCATGGTAAACAACCGATGCTGATACCTCAAAATATTGTGTTGTCAGCGCTGGATAACGCCACTCAAGTTAAAACTGTGGAATGGCACGAATCGCAATTGCCTGTTTATGCAGTCAATGACCCAGAGAAAAAAATGGGCGTGGCACTGGTCATTGAAGGTGATGAAATGGAGCAGCGTTTTGCTTTGATGTGCAATGAAATGCCTAAAACACTGCGCTTGCGTATTTCTGAAGTGGTAGATGATGACCAACAAACCACGACTGATCCTGCGGTATTCCAATATGTCCGTATGGGTGAGCAGGTCTTTCATGTACCAAATTTACAATACATTCAAGAAAACTTGACGGCTTAAACGCAATTTTCTCCGTTGTAAAATAGAAAAGGAACTCAAATAGAGTTCCTTTTCTGCTTCATGCAACTAATCTTATTGGATTTAAGTTAGTAATCCTTCCAAAATCTGTTCATAAATTTCTGCCAATGGCTCTAAATCAGCCACATCAACATGCTCGTTAATTTGGTGAATGGTGGCATTGAGTACGCCTAATTCCAACACTTGCGCACCTGTTGGCGCAATAAAGCGACCATCAGATGTACCGCCACTGGTCGATAATTCTGTTTCAACACCTGTGACATTGCGAATGGCTTGACGTGCAGCATTAACCAATTCACCTACAGGGGTTAAAAATGGCAAACCTGAAAGCGTCCACTCGATTTCATAATCCACTTGATGGCGATCTAAAATTTCCAAGACGCGAGCTTTTAGTTCATCTGCAGTCACTTCAGTCGAATAACGGAAGTTAAAGGTCACCGTCATATTGCCAGGGACAACATTGGTCGCGCCTGTTCCTGCTTGAATATTTGAAATTTGAAATGAGGTGGCAGGGAAGTATTCATTGCCATGATCCCACACCGTTTCACAAAGTTCCGAAATCGCTTTAGACGCGGTATGAATCGGGTTAATTGCCAAGTGTGGATAAGCCACATGACCTTGTTTACCCTTTACCGTTAAGACACCATTAAGCGAACCGCGACGCCCATTTTTAATAATATCGCCTAATTTATGGGTACTTGAAGGTTCACCCACCAAACACCAAGTCATTTTTTCATGACGTGCTTCCAACGTTTCTACAACTTTTACGGTGCCGTTAATAGAGGGGCCTTCTTCATCTGAGGTGATTAAAAAGGCAATTGAGCCTTTGTGGTCAGGATGTTTGGCGACAAAGCGTTCAGAGGCAACGACCATGGCTGCCAATGCTGTTTTCATGTCGGCACTGCCACGACCATAAAGTTTGCCATCACGAATTTCAGGTACAAATGGATCGGTATTCCATGCGTCTAAATTGCCTGTCGGTACAACATCGGTATGACCTGCAAAGCAAAAGACTGGTGCTTCCGTACCTTTACGCGCCCAGAGGTTATCTACATCGTCAAAACGCATAGATTCAATCTTAAATCCAATTTTTTCTAAGCGTTCTGCCATGAGGTTTTGACAGTTGTGATCGACAGGAGTGACAGACGGTTGGCGTAAAAGCTGAAGGCTTAAATCCAGAGTAGCAGAAGAGGTCATGAGAGTTTCAGACGTTTATCAAGAGTAAGTGCTAATAATAGGGGAATAATGCAACAAAAGTGAAATTTTAGCGTGAAAAAACCTTGTCCGAGAACAAGGTTTTTTGTGGTTTTTGTGAAGATATTCCTGAAATACTCAGAATTATTTGCGAATTTCTTGTTGGGTTTTTTCAGCAGTATTACTCACCGCATGACCTGCAGAAGATACGTCTTCGCCCACGCCTTTAATTGTATTACAACCCGTTAAAACAAAGGCTAATAGTAGTGAAGTCGCTAGAATTTTTTTCATGATCATCTCCAATATGTTCTAGATAGATTATTTTGATGTATTTTTTAGCTTAGGAAATAAACAGAATAATAAATAGGCAACTTTTATGGTGCTTACGTAATAAAATGTTGAAACTGGTATTCAGCGTGTTAATGGTGGATAGCTAATCAGCGGTGCAGCACGATACATATAAAATTGTGAATGTGCCGCCCGATAATACAAGCCATCTCCCCACCATTGATTAGGATGGCTACTGGCTTGAGCATTTTGACAAATCCATTCATGACGTTGCAGGCGATAAAACTGTTCTGTTTGTGCAGGAATATCACTCCCCCAAAGACCTAAACGACGAGCGCGATTAACCCAGTATGGCACAAGTGTTGTAGATGATTGTGCCAAGTGATGTATGGCGAAATACAATTGTCCTTTGAGTACAGCAAAACGGCGTTGAATCGGCACATCCAAGGCTTGCTTAAATTGAAATTGCTTTTGACTAAAATGATTCAGTTTACGCGCTAAAGTATCGGAGCGGTTTAAACCATACCAGTGTGCCAAAGAGCAATCCGCTTCGGCTAAGTAGTATTTTAATGCGACTTCCCAGTGTTCAACCTGCTGCGTGTCATGGTTGTGCAGTAAAAAATCCAGTTCACCCACAGTTTTAGCACCATCAATAATTTGAATACTGTGCCCCAATAATTCGAAGGGATGATAGTCACGATCACGCAGCCAAAACCACATCAACATTTCAAAGCGTAAGCCTAAACGGGTACTTTTCAGTTGATTTAAAAAATCGTACACCGCTTCGGGATGTGAATCTAAATAGGCTAAACGTGATTGATAAGCGTGATAATGCTGCTGCCAAAAAGTATCTGAATGGAATTCAAAAGCATGTTGAATGGGCAATTGCTCAGGCACAGCACATAAAATATTCGGACTTGCCACACTAAAAGCCAACTGACGGATGAGTGGGGTTTTGTAGGTCAGCCATACTTCGGGCAGAAGTTCGGGTTGATACAACTCAATCATTATGAATCCATGCTGAAAAATGCAGAATTACAACGGAAAATTAAAAAACGCTTTATACTACCGCAATTCGTAGTTTAGGACAGTGGTATGCAAAGCTTGTTATGGCGAAGTTTAGTGGTGATCTTTGTCATCCTCGGCTTTATTGGTGCATTGTTGCCGGGTATGCCTACTACTGTTTTCTTGATTTTAGCAGCTTGGGCATCGTCACGCGGTTGGCCGCAAATGGACAACTGGTTACTGAATCATCCTAAATATGGCAGTACACTCAGAGATTGGCGTGCCAATGGTACTGTACCGCGTAAAGCCAAATGGTTTGCAACGATCATGATGAGTATTAGTGCCGTGATCATGCTGTTTACAACTGCGCCCGTTGCGGTCAAAATTTTTACCAATACCACCATGTTGGTGGTGTGTATTTGGTTGTGGTTACGTCCTGAGCCACAGCCGCCCACGCAAGAAGAAGAATAGGGTAGCGCAATGTCTTTTTTATACACACAAGCAGATATTTTGATTGATTTAGCCGAGCAAACTTTATATTTGCCGAAGCATCAGAAACTCTACGTCATCTCGAGTGGTGTGAATGGCATTGGTGAAACTGAAAATAGTGGTAAAACACCACGTGGCTGGCATGAAGTCGCTTTAAAGTTTGGTGAAAATGAACCTGAAAATGCAGTGTTCATTGCACGTCAACCGACAGGGGAAATTTACAATTTAGATTTAGCTGAACAATTTCCTGAACGAGACTGGATTTTAAGCCGCATTTTATGGCTCAGTGGTTTGCAAGAAGGTTTTAATCAAGGCATCGGCTGCGATACTTTTCAGCGTTATATTTATATACATGGCACACCAGATACAGAGCCGATGGGAATTCCTGCATCGCATGGCTGTATTCGGATGCGTAACCACGATATTTTAGAATTGTATGAACTGATTCCAGAAAAAGCCTTGGTTTATATTTCTGAACACAAGCTAGATTTAAATAGCTTAGGTTTGCTTGGTTGATGGTGCGAGTCAATTGAATAAAGTTGTATCTATCACAACATAAAAAACCAACATATTGAGCAGATAGATTGCAGAGCTAACAAGTTGAAAAGCACATTAATTTTGCTTGAAAACTAAAATAACTTGCAGAATTTGTTTGTTTTTATAGCGGATCACCTATTTTTTAATCACTCAGTCACAAAAAACTGAAAACAAGCCGAAAAGCGTTTGACAGGCGGTAAAGATTCTCTATAATGCACCTCACAAACGATAAAGACGTTAAGGGCGCTTAGCTCAGTTGGTAGAGCGTCTGCCTTACAAGCAGAATGTCGGCGGTTCGATCCCGTCAGCGCCCACCAAGCCTTTACGTTATAGATTCTTACGTGCAGCGGTAGTTCAGTTGGTTAGAATACCGGCCTGTCACGCCGGGGGTCGCGGGTTCGAGCCCCGTCCGCTGCGCCACTTAAGATTCTTTAACCATTGTTTGTACCACAATAGTGACTTTGTGTAAGTGCAGCGGTAGTTCAGTTGGTTAGAATACCGGCCTGTCACGCCGGGGGTCGCGGGTTCGAGCCCCGTCCGCTGCGCCATTTACATAAATTGCTTTTGAGGGCGCTTAGCTCAGTTGGTAGAGCGTCTGCCTTACAAGCAGAATGTCGGCGGTTCGATCCCGTCAGCGCCCACCAGATTCTTTTGCGATGCAGCGGTAGTTCAGTTGGTTAGAATACCGGCCTGTCACGCCGGGGGTCGCGGGTTCGAGCCCCGTCCGCTGCGCCATTCAAAAGAAAAGTTTAGGTTGCCTGATAGACTTAAACTGAAATAATGCAAAGTTTGACAGTTTTGCAAAATCAGAACAAAATATTGTTTTGATCTTATCAGGGCGCTTAGCTCAGTTGGTAGAGCGTCTGCCTTACAAGCAGAATGTCGGCGGTTCGATCCCGTCAGCGCCCACCATATTTTAGTATCTATGCTTGTCATATATACAAAAAAGACCTTAATTGCTTAACGCAATTACCGTTGCAGCGGTAGTTCAGTTGGTTAGAATACCGGCCTGTCACGCCGGGGGTCGCGGGTTCGAGCCCCGTCCGCTGCGCCATTTTTCATTCCCTGATGTGAAAAATGTATTTCAAAGTTCAAGACGACGTGCTTCGCTTGTCTTGCATCATAAAAAATAACGATGTTATTTTTTAATATTCAGGGCGCTTAGCTCAGTTGGTAGAGCGTCTGCCTTACAAGCAGAATGTCGGCGGTTCGATCCCGTCAGCGCCCACCATATCCTTTCATCCTCATTTATCTTATATTACTTGCGTATTGCACTAAATTCGCCTAGAATTTTTATTTAATAATAATACTAATATCCGTGACTTATGCGAAATCCTTATCAACGTAAAGCTGCATCTAAGCAAGCAACGCAAACTTATAATGCACAAGATATTTACAAGCAATTTATTGAAACCATTGTGTCTCAGGGGCATGTTTTTGCATTGTATGAAGATGGCTGGGCGCTCTGTGCCACGCCTACAGGGCAACGTGCTTTTGCAATGTGGCAAAATAAAAGTCTGGCAAAACTGTTAATTAAAGACAATTGGGCCAATTATCAAGTCGAAGAAATTTCACTGAAAGATTTTATTGAAAAAGTGATTCCATTTTTACGTCAGGAAGCCATCAATATTTCGATGAATCTAAGCCCAGAAGGGCAGAATGTATTGGTTGCCCCTGAAAAGTTATTGCTTGATCTAAAAAATTATTTGTATCAGGTGTATATGCAAAAACCTGAATTTTTTAAAGATATGCAAATTCCTTTACCACGCTCGATACGTTTGAATTAAGCGATCTGCTTGCTAGATTTTATTTTTAATACTCATTCAGCAGCCAACCACTGATATAAGCAAAATACTCGCGTAACCATGCGTTATAGCGGGTATAGAGTGGTGTCGTTGCACTGAGCATGCTGAACTGTGTGTATCCTTGTCGTTTGGCAATGGCTGCTGCACGTGGTGTGTGAAAGTCGCTGGTGACAATTATAATCGGTTGGGTTTTATCTGTGCCTAATGTATGCAGCAAGGGCTGACTGTTTTTCAAATTAAGTGCCGTACTGGTGCTTTGGGTTTCCAAGATAATGTGTGATGCTGCAATTGCATAACGTTGTTGCAAATAATTAGACATCACCTGTGCTTCAGTGAGTTGTTCCGCAAATGCAGGGCCACCACTAACAATGAAATAACTTTGAGGATGCTCCAAGGCATACGCGGCTGCAGTATCCAGTCGTTTGGCGAGCGTGGGCGATGGTTGTCCATTTTCAATGCCACTGCCGAGTACAATCACCACTTTAGCATTGTTGGTTACAGTATTTTGCTGCTGTGTACTGAAATGAATATAAGTAAAAAAGATCAGCAGGCTGATGCACCACAGCCAAAATACGCC
Source organism: Acinetobacter sp. YH01004 (assembly GCF_013420455.1). NCBI lineage: Bacteria > Pseudomonadati > Pseudomonadota > Gammaproteobacteria > Moraxellales > Moraxellaceae > Acinetobacter > Acinetobacter sp. YH01004. Next base: position 158,002 of record NZ_VOXZ01000003.1, on the reverse strand, counting down.
CCAACCGAATTTCCACAGCCAATCTAAGCGTGTATGTTGTTTTAAGTAGCTTTGAATCCAAGTATAGAAAATGGCATAACACAGCAGCATCATGCCTATTAAAACAGGTAAAACGGTGCCGAAATGAATTTTCTTTAAGCTGATGAGATAGGCACCATCCAATACTAAAATTAATCCAATTAGGCTACTCAATATTCTTTTAAATAGACTAAATTGTGTTTGTACGTGACTTGCTTGCATGCCTTGCATAATTTTATTGTACTGTGATGCTGTACAAACAGTATAGCCGAAGCTGCTGAAAAATTTTGCCTCAACTGAATTATGTTTCGGCTGAGGCTATGGATAAAACTTGGGTGAATTGCCAAGTTTTAGCTATAGAGCTACAGCGCAAGCCATTTAAAAAGTGTCAACAAATCCTAATACACATCTCGGCGATAACGTCCTTGCTGACGTAATTGTTCCAGTTGAGTCTCACCCAAAATATCTTTTAAGGCTTGGTCGACATCACTGGCCATGCCTTGAATGCTACCGCAGACATAAATCACGGCATTTTGTTCAATCCAGCGTTTTAATTCTTCAGCCTGTTCGCGTAACTTATGGTGTACATAGACTTTTTCGGCTTGATCACGGGAAAAGGCCAAATCAAGGCGTTGTAGCATACCTGTGCTTTGCCAAGCCTCGATGGTGTGCTGATAAAAGTAATCGTGCGCTTGCTGACGTTCACCAAAAAACAACCAGTTTTGGGTGTAATTCAGGCGGGTACGTGCATGCAATAAGCTCATTAATCCTGCAAGCCCTGTACCGTTGCCAATACAAATAATTGGGCGGTCATCATCAATTAAATGGAAAGATGGATTATTGCGAATGCGTAATGCGATATTTTGCCCAAGTGCAGCATGTGCAGTTAACCAACCTGAACCTAAGCCAAGCTCGCCTTGAGCATCGAATTTTTGACGCACCACAAGTCTTAAAACCTGTTGTGAAGGAATACTGGCAATTGAATATTCACGACTAGGCAAGGGTGAAAGTTGTGCCAATAATTCATCCGCAGTTTTAAATGTCTGAATTGGCGCGGTGAGGTCTTTATCTGCCAAAGCCTGTACTAAGGTTTGCTGACCATCAGCAAGAATTGTATTGGCATCGAGTTGATGCTGTTTTAAAAAGGCGTGAATCCGTGCAGTGCTGTTTTCAGGCTGAATTTCTGCAATATCACCTGCAGACCAATGCACATCATGTTGTGCTAACAGTTCAATATTGAAGGCGGGTGCGCCTAAACTGTTGGGATTTAGCAAGTCACGTTGCTGTAAGGTCCATGTATCAAAAGTTTTTTCGATATGCATACTTGGTAAGTCAAGTTGTGTGACCTGTACCAAAGCCTGATTCCAACGCTGTATGTCTGCAGGATTGGCATTATTTACTTCAATGGTATTGAACAAGGCATGTGCTTGATTACGTTGCAGCCATGCAGCAATCGTATGTCCAAAACGGCAGTAATGATCTGCATATTCACGTGAACCTAAAGCCAGTACTGCATAACGCAAATGACTCAGGTCACAGGTTTGCGGTAGGATTTTTTTCACAAAACTTGAGGTCAAATCGGGTGCATCACCTGTGCCATAAGTGCTAGCAATACATAACAGTTGGGTGGTGTTTTTAAGATCTTCAAGGCTGAGATGTTGCAGGGCTTTGACTGTGACAGGCTGATGTGCTTCTTGCAGACTAGTAGCGGTGCGCCATGCCAATTGTTCGGCAGTACCTGTTTGGCTGGCATAGACAATGAGCCAGTGTGCAGCATTTGGGTCGATCTGAAATTGAGTCTGGTTTTGACGTGCAGCAAGAGTCAAACGCTTTTGTTTACGACGTTTTAAATACAGCATCCAACCTGTGACGAAAAACAGCGGCATCATCAATGCAGAAAGCATGGCTAAAAATTGATAAACAGGCCCAAAGAAACTACCGCGATGCACAGGCAGCATACTGCTCATGATTTTTTCATTAAGCCGTTTGTCTGCATATAATTCAAGTTGAGTAATACGTGCTTGTTGATAATCAAAAGTTGCGTTATTGCGGGCACGTTCATGTTGTGGAATGACATCGACAAAGTTAATTTCAATTTCACTATTGGCGTGTTTAGGCACATTAAAAGTGATACTGGAATAATCCTGCCCCAATTGCTGCGGGAAATGTTGCCATGCCTTCGTCAATGCCAGATTGATTTGTGCCTGATCCAGCGTATTCTGCTTGGCTGGTTTTGTAGTGTTTGCGCGGCGTCCTGCAGTTTGTGTTTGCGCAGCCTGATGAAGTGCTTGAGCATTTGAATTTACAGGTTTGTTGCGTCCATCTGCTTGCAATTGCGCTTGTGGTCTTTCCACACCCATGACTTTAAACATGCCATTGCGCCACCACTCATACGACCAATACAGTCCTGTGCATGCCAAAACTAGATAGAAAATCACGACCCACGTGCCCACTACGGCATGTAAGTCCCAAATAAAATTACGACCTTTGAGTTGTGGTTTAATCGCAAACCATTGTTTAAATGAATGGCGTTTCGGCCAGCGTAGGTAAATGCCACTTAACACAAAGAACAACAACATGAGGGTACATGCGGCTGTAATTTGTTTACCAATAGGCCCTACGGTTAAGTTGCGGTGTAATTGCTGAATAAACTGGAAAAATTCACGTCCCCGAATTTCAGGCAACACTGCTGCCGAGTAAGGATTAATCAGGATATTTTGTCCACGTTTTGCACCTTCTTTCGCAATATTGATGGTTGAAGATGCAGCTGGGTCTTTTGCAACGGTGATGCTATTAATTTTATAGTCAGGTTGGGTACGCTGAAAATGTTGATAAATTTCTGCAGGGCTGAGTTTGGCTTTCTGCTCAACTTGTACCTGATAACTGTTCGGATTCATCCATTTTAGAATTTCTTGTTCGTAGGAATAAATCGCACCTGTCACGCCCATGAGTGACAAGATCAGTCCTGCAGTAATACCAAGGAACCAGTGAATTTGGAAAAAGGCTTTCTTCAGCATAAGCGTTGGTTGTTGAGTATGAATTGTGATGCAGAATAATGCAGAGATGAAGTTAATGCAAATGCTATTTATTCTCATTATCGTTCATTGTTTTAATTTTAAGCAAAAAAAACCTCCATCACAGGGGATAGAGGTTTATTTTTAAATAGGGATATTTAGATTTGCTTGGCTTCGCCTGCAGCTTCAGTCAAATGCTTGCGAATGGTGTTGAACGAAAAGTTCTTGCTGTCCATACGCTTAGGCAGAATATAAGCACCTTGCTGACCTTTTACTTTGAAGTTCATCAAGATAAACTCAGGGGTATTGTACCATTCATACACATCTTTCCAGCCAATTGCACCCACGCCTTCTTGAGCGCCCATTTGCTGACGCATCACGATACCGTGCGGCTGTACGCCTAAACGAATCCCTTTAATTTCTTGAACAGGAAATTCATTCATTTTTCGCTTAACGTACCATTCCAAGCCGTATTTACGCACGAGCAGGTAGAGCACCACACAGACAATGGCAACCCAGCAGAAAATTGTCGAATAATTTTTTAATAGCAGAATGCCTAAAATGGAAAGGGCAACAATCACACCCATAATAATCCATGCTTTCATGCCAATTTTATTGGTACTGCGCCAAATTACCAGTTGTGCGTGACGTTGTTCTTCTTCAGAAACTTCGTAGATCACAGGCTGTAGGGTATAGGCGTATAAACTTTTCGCGGTCATAGTGAAACTAACAAATTTAAAACTATAAAAAGTTTAGCATTAATTGCTGTCATGCAGTGAGTATATTGTCGCAAAATCATGCTAAGGTCGGTGAATACTTGTGCAGCTTAGGGCGAATAAGTAGGCACTGACCGTTTGCAGGATTGTTTATAAAGACGCCAGTTCAGTTGCATCTTGATCATGTTCGTGGCTTAAACTTTGTTTTAAGCGACTTAATTGCTGCAAGATACTCATCATCAAAGATAATTGCTGCAAAATAATCAATGATTTTTGATCTTCTTCTTTGTTTTGGCTTAAACGCTGACGAATGGTTTGCAGCATGTTTTGTGCGCTTAAATCTGGCGTTTCATCTTTCAGTAAAGCACCTTGAATATCGTCCATTGCTTGATCGAGCAGTTGCAAGACTTCCTGATCGTCAATTTTGTCACGATGTGCACCAAGTGCAGCAATATAGCTAATAAAGGTGTGATTTAGACACAAGAACTCAAAGGCTTGAGCTTTTTGATTGGGGTCAAAATCAGGTTCGGTGGCGAGTGTTGAAATCAGTGAAGCAACTTCTGCATCGGTATTATGAGCAGCACGGCGCACGACACGATAATTCAAACCGTTGTTGCGTCCATTTTTATATTGTTCAATCACTTCTGCCAAATAGCCACATTGCGCGGTGAGTGAGCGGCGAATCGTGCGTGATAGACGGCGGAATTTCCAATCGGGGAAGATAAAACTCACGCCAAACCATGCTAGCGCACAACCAATTAAGGTATCGACCATACGTGGTACGGCTGCAGCATAGCCTAAACCCTCTAGGTTAAAGTTCATCAGCGCCAAAATGGTCATAAAGGCAGTGGCTTGTGCATATTGTTTACTGCGCAATTCAAAGAACAACATGCCACTAATCACTAAAACCAGTAATTGTCCTTCTACAGATGGTACAAAATATAAAATGGTGTAGCCGACTACAATCCCTGCCAACGTCCCAATAATACGCAAACGTAAACGTCGTTTGGTGGTGTTAAAGTTGGGCTGCATCACAAACAGGGCGGTCAGTAAAATCCAGTAGCCATATTGAATATTGGTGACTTGCACAAAAATATAGCCAATCAACAGCACAATCGACAAACGAATGGCGTGGCGGAACAAGACCGATTCTGGGGTTAAATGCTGCTTGATCCGAATGACAATATCATCCCAACTTTTTAAGTCGTCATCTTTCAGTTGTTGTTCAATATGTTTTGATTTATCCAGTTTAATATTGCGTTCGGTTTCAAGGTTACGCAATTGAGCATCAATAGATTTCAGGTTTTGGTATAGGGCAAACAATGCATTAATCCAGACTTGGTCATATTGCTGTTCACTGCGCAGTTTTTCTAAAGACTGTTTAAGATTTTCAAAAGCATGTTTAAAACGCTTGTTATGCACATAAGGTTTACGGTGCAAAATGCTTTCGCTTAAATCTTTACAGGCTTTGCCCTGAATCGACAAAATGCGTTGGAAGCGAAATAAAATATCGCTGTGCTGAAATATTTTCGCCAGTTTTTGATAATCAATATGTGCAGAGTCGGCACGTTCGTGAATGTCTTGTGCGACAAAGTAATACTGTAAGCTACGTCGGGTATCTTTTTGCCCGCGGTCACCTTTTAAACGGGTCAGTAAAGCGGTTTTTAAGTCGTTAAAAATCGCAATTAATTTGCCATTTTCAAGTGATAAATCAATGATACTTTGTTGATAACTCGGTGCAGTCATATCCACATCAAATAGATTTGATTTGGCAAATAAAAAATCACCCAAAGAAGAATAACTGAGTGAAAGTTTGTCTTGTAAGGCACGAACAGGGAACAGTAAAAAGCTGATGGTCGAAATTAAGCCGTACCAAATTGCGCCCGAAACCAAAAGCAGCGGCTGCATGTACCAGTCATCAAATAGGTTGACGCCAAGCATGGAATAGACCGATACTACCAAACAGCCATAAGAAATGGTGGCATAACGTCGTCCGAGCGAACCGAGCAAAATTAAGACAATACACGACAGGATTAAGCCTGTAGCAAATAAAATAGGATGCGGAAATAAAAACTGAATTGATGTGGCGGTAACAAAGAAACCAATATAAGTATAGAGCTGATTGACAATACGCACCGAAAAACGGTCATCAATATCACTCAAACCTGCGGCAAGCACACCTAAAGTTAAAGGAATAGTGGCAAGCTGCATCCCCATAAAATAGGGAACAAAAGCAGTTCCCGCAAATGCAATGAGCATGCGGATGTTATACATAAATGTGGTGTTATAGGTCGCTTGTTTGAGCTTTATCAGCCAAGGTTTCAACATCATTCCTTTAAGTAAACTTTTCTGTCTAAACAGAGATTTATGCTGCAAGATGAAGGTTTGCGTACATTGTAACTGTAGATGAGATGTTTGGAGTACCTAATATGTGAAAATTCATCTTTGATCACAACAAATCATACTATGGAGTGTGTAAGCTTGTCTGTACATCTGTCATTTCATCATAAAATATGAGCATATCGAAAACGCTGCCAAGTTCAAGCAGTACGCCACCATCTGCGCAACAACCCAACATGCGGCAATATTCGACTGCGTGGATTTTATTGTTGGCGTTATTGACTTCGCTTGGGCCTTTATCGATTGATATGTATTTGCCTGCCTTGCCCGTTATGGCAAGCGAGTTTGGCGTATCGACCCAAATGGTCGCAAACAGTTTGCCTGCCTACTTTTTAGGTTTGGCTTTGGGGCAACTGATTTATGGGCCGCTGAGTGATCGGATTGGGCGTAAGCCGCCTTTATATTTTGGCTTAGCACTGTTTTCACTCGCCAGTATGTTGTGCGTGTTTGCACAAAATGAATGGGGACTGATTGCTGCACGTATTTTGCAGGCTTTGGGTGGCTGTGTAGGTGTGGTAATTGCACGAGCAGCTATTCGTGATCGCTTAGATTTGCAAACATCCGCTCAAGCTTTTTCGAGCATGATGATTGTGATGACCATTGCGCCCATTATCGCGCCTACGCTGGGGGCATGGGTACTTAGATGGATGAATTGGCAAGCTATTTTTGTGGTGCTGACCTGTGTTGGAATTATTTGCTGTTTATGTGTGCACTTCTTTTTTAAAGAAACTTTGGCCAAAGAACGCCGTTTAAATTTGAATTTTCAGCAAGTCCTGACCTTATATTTCGCAATTTTAAAAGATCGTGATTTTCGTTTTCCAATGTTAGCAGGCTGCCTGACAGGTGGGGCATTGTTTTGTTATATCAGCGGTTCAAGTGCAGTCATGATGGATCAATATGGCTTGAGTGAAACAGCTTTTGCTTATGTGTTTGGTGCCAATGCGATTGGTATTATGCTGTTTTCGACCCTGAATAAAAAAATCAGTGGCAAATTGGGTGTGTTACAACGCTTAAAATTGGGCAGCATGATTCAACTGAGTGGTGCGGTCATTCTACTGCTTGCAGGTAGTTTGGGGTATGCACCTTTGGCATTGGTGATGGTCGGTTTATTTCTTGCCGTGTCTGGGATTGGTTTTACAGGCCCGAATGCCATGGCACTGGCAATGGCAAAACAAGGCGCACGTGCAGGAACAGCCAGTGCGGTCATGGGTAGTGTGCAATTCTTTTGTGGCTTGATTGGTGGGGTGTTACTCAATTTTTTAACAGGCAGTGCTTTGCTGAATATGGCTGTATTAATGCTGCTATTTATTGGGTCTGGAATGTTCGCCGTTTTTCATATTTTACAACCGCAACCAGACTGAGTTGAGGTCAATACTTTTTCAAATGGTGATTTTTTCGTAAAAATCTGGCTTTTAGGCAGAACCGAAATATATACAATAGTCTAATGGTGGTGTAAATACTTGAATAATCAACCTATTTAAAGTATTGAATTTTATATGGTTTAATTGTTTAAATCTGTAATTATGATTAATTATGATTTCTTATTCGGGAAAACTGATTTTAATAAACGTCATAACTTGATAGATTGAAGCCTGTAATAAATGACACAAATTGTAATATTTTAAATATTTGGGTGTCTTGGACTATTTGGCAAAAGTGTTTTGATTTTTAAGCCATTTTTATAATTCGATGTGAAATCGATAGATGACGAACAAAATCATCATGCACGGATGCAGCGTTGTTTTATTTTGGAGAGATAAATGAGTCAATTACTCAACGGTCAATTTATGATCAAAGGTTTAGCTATTGCCGTTACAACTTTAATGGTAAGTACTGCACACGCAGCAAAAACTGAGCAACAACAAATTCAAGAACTTCGTCAAGAAGTTGAAGCGTTAAAATCGTTAATTCAGCAACAACAGCAAGTACAACAACAGCAGCAAACTCAAATTGCCCAAGTACAACAGGCGAAGCCTGCTGCACCTGCAAGTGCATTAAGCAGTTTAAAGTCTAAATCTGGTGCAGATGTTTCTATTTATGGTTTTGTACGTGGTGATGCAAACTATGTTATTAAAGGTGCGGATAATGACTTTAACTCAGTACATACAAGTAAAGAAGAAGCAAGTGACAAATTACGTGCTACAGCAAAAGTCACCCGCTTAGGTTTAGACTTTAATACACCTGTTGGTGATAATAAAGTAGGTGGTAAAGTTGAGGTTGACTTTGCAGGCGCTTCTGACAACTTACGTATCCGTCATGCTTATTTAACTTTAAACAACTGGTTATTCGGTCAAACTACATCGAACTTCTTGTCAAATCATGCACCAGAAATGATTGACTTTGCAACGAATATTGGTGGTGGTACAACACGTGTACCGCAAGTTCGTTACAACTACAAATTAGCCCCTGCAACACAATTATTTGTTTCTGCTGAAGAGGGGAATAGCTCTGCTCAGACCCTTAAATATGACAAAACTAAAGATGAAGACGTTGTTTCTAGTTCAGATGTAACTTACCGTGCACCAGTATTGACTGCAAAAGTGACTCAAGCTTATGCAGAGGGCAAAGGTTCAGCTTCTGCACGTGCATTGGTTGAACATTATAAAGCCGAATCTGGTGATGATAAGACTGGTTGGGGCGCAGCTGTAGGTACAAATTATCAAGTTGCAGAACCTTTAAAAGTATCTGCGGATGTCTCTTATGTTAAGGGCAACAGTAACTATTTATATGGTAGTAACTCTGCATTTTACGTAAATGCAGATAATGGTGATATTGAGCAGAATGAAGCATTTGGTGTGCAAGTGGGTGCAACCTATCAGTTCTCACCTCAACTACGTTCAACTTTAGCGTACGGTGCTTTATTTGCGGATGATGGTACAGACTATGCACGTTTAAATGTTGATGCTAACGAGAAAGTACAACAAGCGTGGATTAACTTTATCTATTCACCTGTAAAACCAGTCGATTTAGGTATTGAATATATCAACGGTGAGCGTGAAACTTTCAAAGGTCAAAAATTCAGTGATGACCGTGTAGGCTTTATGGCGCGCTATAGCTTCTAAGTCGCTACTTTTGAGCAAAATCCAAAACAGAGCTTAATTTTAAGCTCTGTTTTTTTATGTATAAAATTTATAGCATTAATTCAATAACTTAAATTTTATCCAGTTTAAAGGAATGTTGTAACTTTCTCTTATAGCTGAAAACAATCATTAAAAATTATAGAAAAAACGCAGAAAATAGCAGCTTTTTGTCAAAAAAAATGCATAATGATCGACCTTTAATCTTGCTGTTTTTTATCAAGTGGTTGATTATCTTTAACGTAAGGTATTTTCCACCTCAGATATTTTGGAGCTTATATGAGATTACCTCTCAGTGTTAAGCCGATTCAGTTGTTTGCACTCGAAGTCACCCCGAAAGTGAAATTGCTGTCTTTTGTCTTTCTTTTCTTTTGTTCTAGGCAAACGCAGATCATAACGCTTGAGTGAAACCAAAGGATGGGTTGGTTGAGCGAAATGCATACCTCTTAAACTTCGGTCAAATACGATACTGTTTACATACTTTGTATTGCGGCATTTTTTAGTTGATTTAGAGTCATAGTGATGCAAATGCTTTGGTTTGCATAGACAGTTCTTGATCATATTAAAAATAACCTGCAATCACTATATGGATATTGCCATGGAATTTACTTTTAATGCGTTTTATACGCTGATTGCTGCGGTCATCGTCCTGCTCTTAGGGCGACTTTTAGTCAATAAAATTGATTTTTTAAAACGCTATAATATTCCTGAACCTGTTGCAGGTGGTTTGGTTGCCGCTATTGTTTCATTGTTGGTGAATCAATTTTGGGGTTATAGCATTACCACCAGTAGCGCATTGCAAACTAGCTTTATGCTTATTTTCTTCGCCTCTATTGGTTTAAGCGCGAACTTCACAAAATTGCGTCAGGGCGGAATCGGTTTAATTATTTTCTTGATTGCAATTTCCACATTTATTGTGTTGCAAAACATTGTCGGCATTAGTCTTGCAACATTGTTAGGTATTGATCCACTAATTGGTTTAATTGCAGGATCGATTACTTTAACTGGCGGTCATGGTACAGCAGGTGCGTGGGGTGAAATTTTAGAAACCCAATATGGTATTCAAGGTGCTTTGGCACTGGGCATGGCAAGTGCGACCTTTGGTTTAATTATTGGTGGTTTAATTGGTGGTCCACTGGCTAAAACTTTAATCAATCGTCATCAATTGGCTGTACCACGTACCGACGAACAAATTGAAAAACGCGATAATACGCCTGCGGATCAAGATTCCAATGAGTTTATTCCATTTGAATATCCGCATCAGGTGCGTTTAATCACAGCAGATAATGCAATTACTACTTTGGGTTTATTTGCAGCGTGTTTGGCATTTGCCGAATTTATGACAGGCGTTGCCAAAGGCAGCATGTTTGAATTGCCAACTTTCGTTTGGGCATTGGCGGGCGGTGTGATTCTGCGCAATGTCTTGGAAAGTGTTTTTAAAGTCAATATTTTTGACCGTGCGATTGATGTGTTTGGGAATGCATCTTTATCGTTATATTTGGCGATGGCGTTATTGTCACTCAAATTATGGCAATTGGCCGATTTGGCAGGGCCGTTGATGGTGATTTTAGGGGCGCAAACGCTCACAATGGCGTTATATGCAGCTTTTGTGACCTTCCGTATTATGGGGAAAAACTACGATGCAGCCGTGCTGGCAGCAGGACACTGTGGTTTTGGCATGGGGGCGACGCCAACAGCAGTCGCCAATATGCAGGCCATTACCAATATGTATGGTCCATCTTATAAAGCGTTCTTGATTGTGCCGCTGTGTGGTGCATTCTTTGTCGATTTAATTAACGTTGCGGTGATTCAATCTATTCTAAAATTCTTTGGTGGCTAAGCTCCAAAGCATTCAGGCTTGATTCAGTCATCCACAAAAAATGCTAGTTCAATTGAACTGGCATTTTTATTTGATCGATAGCATTTTTATTTTAAGCCATGAAATGCAAGAATGCTGTATAGACCAGGAAACTACCAATTAAACTGAGCCAAACAGGTAGTTTGGATTTTAATAATCCAATCACCAAAACAATAAACAGCAGATCAGCAATACTCAAAATATGACGCTGTGCCATTTCGAGCACCATATACAGCAGCAAACCGACTACAGCTGCATTAATACCTGTTACCGCATGACGGATATAGGCTTGCTGCATTAACCAAGACCAATAAGGCAAGGTCGCAAATACCAAAAAGAAAGACGGCAGAAAAATCGCCAACGTGGCTAAAGTCGCATTCAGCAGCATAGATTCTGTCATTGGAATCAAACTGCCCAAATATGTTGCAAAGCTGAACAGTGGGCCAGGCACCAATTGCGCCATGGCATAACCCAAATCGAACTGTTCTGCACTGACTAAGCCTGTGCTAACAAAATCTTGATGCAATAAAGGCAAAATGACATGCCCACCGCCAAAGACCAAAGATGCGGCTTGATAGAAACTTAAATTGGCTGCATAGAGTAATTGAGGTTGCAGCCAGTTTAGACCTGACAGCACAATAAAGGGTGCAACAAAAAGTACTGCCCAAAATACAGCATAACGACGATGTTTGAGTAAATGTGCCGCAGTAAAATGCGTATCTGTCGCCGTTGTATTGGTGGATGATTGTGCAGCAGTTGGTGCTGCGCGTTTCGCCATCCAAATGCCAAAACAAGCTGCAATCAGAATCACTAAAACTTGATTGAAGCTCAAGGGCATCAGATAAATAAATAGGGCAGAAGCAAACATTAAGGCATATTGCCAAACCGTTTTACAAAAACTACGCAACATTTGCCAAAATGCCCAAGCCACCACGGCCAATACGATCAGTTGAATACTGTGAAAGCTATTTGAAGACAGGACATCTAAATATTGATGTCCCAAAACTGCAACCAAAGCCATAAACAACGCTGAAGGTAGGGTGAAACCCAACCAAGCTAGGACTGCACCCCAATAGCCTTTTTGCAAATAACCAATCGCTAACCCCACCTGACTACTAGTTGGGCCAGGTAAGAGTTGTGCAAGTGCGACAATTTGTGAATACTGGGATTCATCTAGCCATTTGAGTTGTTGCACAAAACGCTGATGGAAAAACACCAAATGCGCTGCAGGCCCACCAAAAGACAGACAGCCTAATTGCAGAAAAATCCAGAATAATAAGGAATAAGAAGGTGTTGGCATATAATTTTAGACAGATTCGACTTGTGCGCCACTGTAGTCGCTAGACGTGACAGTTTAACGAATTACTACAAGGATCGGTTAAAATAATAGATAGACTATGGGCGCTCATGCAAGGTAAAAACAGAGAGCATAACTGTTGACGTTAAGAGGGTTGCTGTATCAAGTAGGCTGATCAACCTTGACACGATTGATGGTGAAATATCGACTGAAACCTATGGATTCAAGAAGGTCATTATGAAAATTGGGTATGTATCTCTTACAGCATTACTGATGGTGGGATGTCAGGTGGTGCCATCGCAGCAGCAATTTTCGACTCAAACTTTGCGTGAGTCGCAGCCCGTGGTTGAAGCAGAGTCGCGCCTGAATCAAATTGATTTTCGTCAGTTAAAACAACAAAAAAAACGTCCAGTTGTCGCCTTGGTTTTGGGCAGTGGTGGCGCACGTGGTTATGCACATATTGGGGTGATTGAAGTACTTGAGCAGTACGGTATTCATCCTGATTTTATTGTGGGCAGCAGCGCAGGCAGCATTGTCGGTTCAATTTATGCCAGTGGTAAAAATGCACAGCAATTACGTGAAATTGCCATGAATATGAAAGCCAATGATGTGCGGGATGTGACTTTAGATTTAAAAGGCTTTTTTGATGGTAAAAAAGTTGAAAATTATGTCAATGCACAAGTCGATCAACTCCGTTTGGAGCAATTTAAAATCCCGATGTACGTGGTGGCGACTGAATTAAAAGAAGGCAAAAAAGTTGTATTTAATTATGGCAATACGGGTCAAGCGGTGCGTGCGTCAGTGTCTATCCCAAGTATGTTTGTACCTACTAAAATTGCAGAACATGAATATGTCGATGGTGGTTTAGTGAGCCCTGTACCTGTCAAGGTTGCACGCGATTTAGGGGCAGATATTGTGATTGCCGTGAATATTTTGGCGCAGCCTATTCATACTGAAACCAGTAATGTGTGGGGATTGTTTAACCAAAATATTAATATTATGCAAAAGCATTTGGCCAATGAAGAATTGAAACTGGCAGATGTGGTCATTCAACCCGATTTACGTGAAAAAGCCCATATTTTTGATGTAAAAGGGCGCGAAGCGACTATGCTGGCAGGTGCAGAAGCAACCGCAGCGCAATTAAATAAAATTGATCAGGTCTATCAACAGCATCATTATGCGCATGGGCATAGAATTGTAGACTATAAAGTGAGTAATACTTTTGGGCTTTATGGACAGTTTAAATAGCTGTCCAGATCCTTCATTTAGGTCAATTCAATGAAATCAACAGATTTAACTTAAGTCTAATTAGGTGCTTGATAAAAATAACTTTAATGTTAGATTGCTTAGATTTATTCTTTGTAAGTATTTGATATTATAGTTTAAAAATAAAGATACCCTAAAGATATCTAAATACTGAGATGAGGTATTTAGACTTAAAATCAATTTTTTAGCGTGTTCTTTCGCACTGTTTCCATTTATTCTATGCAGCATTTACTGAATTAGTTTTTTAAGCAGTTTACCAATTGAACATGCTTCCAAGACAGCCTAACTTTTGTGCTTCAGGACTTTAAAACTTTATAAAAAATCGAGGGGATACTTCATGCACGGCTTTGAAATTGGACAGCAGGTGAAACTTGCTACTATGGAGCAAGTTATTTTTACAGTGACGATGATTAATCCAGATGGTTCTTATGTGATTGAAGCTGCACTGAGTACTGAACAAACTTTGACTTATAGCAATGTGTCGCAGGAAATGCTGCGCTTGGCTTAAATGTCGCAGCGAAGTTTGAAAATTTACGGGGAAATTGAACTTTTTTTGTGTAAATTCGCCGAAATTTGCTTGAATAATCCATTGAATAAAAGATTTTAGATTGTTTTTTGAACACTTGAATCAGGGGGATTCACGTAATATTCAATTTGAACAAATATTCTAAAAAATCAGAAATGGATTAAAAAATAACAGCTTGGGAGTCTTAGTCTTTAGTCTTATAATTTTAAATAAATGTTATCATAAACAATATAAATAATAATGATGCAGTTGTTGCCGAAATGAACATTCAAACTTTTATAAACGCGATATAATAATACGCTCATATCTTACTGTCTTTAAAAGAGTCTAGAGAACGCGATGTCACCATTAGATCAAATTGCCCCAGTGTTAGATGACCAGTCAGAATTAACCATGACCGTGTTAATGACACCCGACATGGCAAATTTCTCAGGGAATGTACATGGTGGAACAATTTTAAAACTATTAGACCAAGTGGCGTATGCATGTGCAAGCCGCTATTCGGGTAGTTATGTGGTGACTCTTTCGGTTGATAAAGTGAACTTTAAAGAGCCGATTCATGTGGGTGAATTGGTGACTTTCCTTGCTAGTGTGAACCATGTCGGTCGTACTTCAATGGAAATTGGGATTCGTGTAGAAGCACAAAATATCCAAAAGCGTACAGTGCGCCATACCAACAGCTGTTACTTCACTATGGTTGCAGTGGATGAAAATGGTAAACCAAAACAAATCCCTGCGTTGAAATTAGACAACGACTGGAAACGATGCCGCTTTGAAGCAGCGGAGCAACGCAAAGTTGCGCGTTTGCAAGAAAATCATCATCCATCTTGCAGTATTTATAAGAAAACTGAAAAAACCTAAGTTTTCATCAAATTTAGCTGAAAACCTGTTTGCAATTGTAGACAGGTTTTTTTGTGCCTATTTTTTAATTTTGTCCAAGGCAATATTGATTGGCTTTGTAGATAAACAAAAACTGAGTAAAGCGAGAGAGTGGCTTAAAACTCAGTTTTTGTATTCAATTTACATTTTAAAACGTATCGGTTTTTTTAAGGTTGTTGGGTCGATGCTGCTGGTGTTTCAGTGCTAGCTTCAGATGCAGGTTGTGCAGCAGCTTGTTCTGAAGCAGGTCCAGCCACAGTTTCCTGCGTTGAAACAACCACTTTTTCCTGTTCTGTTGCTGTCGATTCAGCCTTTGCAGCAAAAGTAGTTGCAGTGGCAAAAGCAAAAGTTGAAGCGAGTAAAATTTGTGTCAATTTCATGGTTTGGCATCCTTATTTAAAGTTTTTCATGAGTAGTAGGGAGTGCTCAGCACAAGCATTAAGTAAAAAAACTTATTGCGGCTAAAGTGTTCAAGTCAGTCATCACCTGATTTGAACGGGCTGAACAGGAACTCATGCTAAAGAGCCAAAGCTATGGGATCAATGCTTGCAACAAAGCAAAACAATGGCGGTTACTTGAACCGCACAATGATGATGAATAGGTCGTAGTTTGGTAATTTTTGTTTTAAATATGCAGTCAAATCCAATCAAAATGGCTGTGTTTTCCGCAATAAAATTGCGTGGTTGGCAATAAAACATAACATCAAGCGGCTAAAACTCGTGTATTTCCCCAAATAAGTTGCAGATCATCACGTAATAAATGTAAGCGAATTTTTCAAATCATGATGGTGATAGATGTGCTGAAATGAATAAATTTCAGTGTGTTTAGATTCAGATTGAACTAATCGCTAAACTTGCTTAGCATGCTTGAGTTGTTTGAAATTCAATAAAGTGAGCTTATTTTGAAATTAATTGCACCACAAAAAGCAGTCCCGACGCATATTATTTCTGGTTTTCTCGGTGCAGGAAAAACCACCTTATTGAAACAGTTACTCAGCCAAAAACCAGAACATGAAGTTTGGGCGGTGCTGATGAATGAATTTGGACAAATCGGGGTCGATCAACAACTCTTACCTCAGCAACAGGGTTATCAAGTCAAAGAATTATTGGGCGGTTGCTTATGTTGTAGCAGCCAATTGCCTATGCAAATTGCTTTGTCGCGTTTATTGTCCGAAGCGAAGCCTGACCGTTTATTCATCGAGCCGACAGGTTTGGGGCATCCTGCGCAACTCTTGGAACAACTGACCGAACCACATTGGCATACGCATTTATCGATGCGCGCCTTGGTGACGGTAGTAGATGGTTCGCGTTTGCATGATCAGGCGTGGACGCAGCAAAACCTGTATGCCGATCAGCTCAAAGCTGCACAAATTATTGTGGTGTCACATGCAGACCAAATGCAGGCGGCAGATGAGCAAGCCCTCATACAACTACAACAGGAATATCAAGCCTACGCGCAAAAATGGTTGAAAGCAGAACAGGGTCATCTGGCTTTGACCGAAATGGATATACCGTATGTCGGTACACAGCGTAAAATTCAGCCGTTGCTAAAATTGCAACAGAAGGTCAGCTCTACAAATCTGCAAGAGTCTGCAGAAATCAAACAATTGCCATATCACTATGTCGAAACTGCACAAGGATATGCAGTCGCAGGTTGGAAATTGCCTAAACGTTGGCAATTCGACTTTTATCCCTTATTAGATTTACTCTGTGAACAGCAAGATTGGCTGCGTATTAAAGGAATTTTTTATACCAATCAGGGTTGGGAAAGTTTCAACTTCAATCCGCAGCAATTTAATTATCAATCTACCGATGAAGGCATAGACAATCGGTTGGAAATTATTTATCAAAGCGAGCGTGATTGGGAAAAATTTGAGGCTGAACTATTGGCGTATCGGGTCGATGCTGCTGCGGTTCTAGACTGAAATCTATACGTTATCGGGCAAACGATACAGCAAAATCACAGAAAATCCATTATGCTTAGTGGCAAATTTAAACATAGTTTTAGGAATAGACAATGGCGCTGAAAGCGACAATTTATAAGGCAGATTTGAACATTGCCAATATGGATGTGCATCAATACGGTGACTATCAGCTCACCATGGCATTGCATCCTTCTGAAACTATTGAGCGATTGATGGTGCGTATTTTGGCATTCGCACGTTATGCAGATGAAGCTTTGGAATTTACCAAAGATTTATTTGAAACCGATGAGCCTGCTTTGTGGGAAAAAGACTTAACAGGGCAGTTAATTAAGTGGATTGAAGTCGGTTGCCCAGATGAAGACAAAGTCAAAAAAGCCAGTTCGCGTTGTAAGCAAGTTGCGATTATTGCTTATGGTTCATCGGTAGATGAATGGTACAAACGTAACAGTAAAATCAAAACTTTAAATAATGTTGAAGTGTGGCAACTATCGCCAGCGAGTACCGAAGCCGTTCAAGCTTTATGCGAACGTACCATGCAATTGCAGTTGAATGTAATGGATGGCGAATGGACATTGATTGGCGATCAGGCACAGGCTCAGATTGAGTGGACACAGTTGCAATAACACTTGCACGAGCTGGAAATTATCTTAAACATCGAAGTGCAAATATTTGGAGATGAACATGAGTGCAGAATTAGAAATTATTGATTTGGTGGTGGGTGAGGGGAAAGAAGCGGTTAAAGGCGCTTTAATTACTACGCATTACACAGGCTGGTTGGAAGATGGCACCAAGTTTGATTCATCCTTAGACCGTGGTAACTATTTTGAAACCGTGATTGGTACAGGTCGTGTCATTAAAGGCTGGGATCAAGGCATCATGGGGATGAAAGTGGGTGGTAAACGCAAACTGATCGTACCTGCGCATTTGGCTTATGGTGAGCGCAAAATGGGCAATATCATTCCTGCTAATTCTAATTTGATTTTTGAAATTGAATTGTATGATGTGAAAACACGCGATCAATAAACACCTCTCAACTTAGCCAAACCGCTAGAATTTAAGTCATTCATCCGATGCCAGTAAGGTCTAGCATAAATGACTTAATTTTTTACTTCAAATTTAGTGCAAGAACGATTAGATTAAAAAACAAGCACAATAGGGCTTTTGCATTTTTGAATTTCACTCGGATGTGGCACAAGTGTGCATTACTCTTCTTAACTTTACTGTGCAGTGTACTCACACCACCGCGTGTGTTGGCGCAGTATGAGTCTGCACCTGAATCTTACTATCTACATCAACAACTGCTCAATTCTGTTCAATTTACTGAAGATCAATCGAGTATTTTGACTGGGCGATGGTTGTTTTATCCGCAACAATTGATTCAAGAACCCAGTGCGGTACTGGCATCGAATACCGTTGAATTGCCTGCTTCATTTGAAGATTTAATGGGCAATGCCAATACTTACGGCACTTTTATTGGGCACTTTCAAATTCCAAAAGAATTTCTAGGCAGACGTATTGCGATTTGGATTCCCAACCAATATGGCGCCTATCGGGTATTTTTAAATGGCGATCCACTGGTGCGTGTTGGCACAGTCGGTGCAGATGCGAGTAGTCACCAAACCGAAAATGCCCCACGAATTGCATATTTTGTTCCTGAAAGTGAATATTTTACCCTGACCATTCAAGCGTCTAGCTTTCAGAGCTTGCAAGGTGGTTTAAAAAATCCAATGAAAATTGGTTTAAGTCGCACCATCAATCAACAATATCAGCGTTTGATGATGAGTATTGCCATGATTTGTGGGGCAGTACTTGGTATTGGTTTGTTTACCTTGATGTTTTCGGCATTTAGTCTTGCAAATGGCGGCAAGACCAAGCGTATTTTTATTTTTGGCTTGTTTATTGTTTTTCTAGCATTACATAATTTATTTTCTCCGCCCTATGCCTATACCACTTTCCTGAATTTAAGTTGGTCTTGGGGAATAAGACTCGAATATTTATTTAGTTTTTTAGCGATTTTATTTTTCCTGAGTTATATGTTTTTGCTCAGTTCGCGCTATTTGCATCGTTGGGTATATAGCGCGGCAATGCTGTTATTGAGCTTTAATATTGGGGTGACGCTGTGGGCAGAACCCACTATTTTTCAGCAATTGGCATTTTATAGTTCATTTTTCTTTGTTTTGATTTTGGCAAATTTTGCTTATGGATTTTATCAAACCCTGCGTTCAGGAGAGGATTATTCCAAAATTAATTTTTGGGCAGTAATTATTCTATGTGGCACATTTATTCATGATTTTTTATTAATGCTGAATTTGGTCAATTCCATTCATTTATCTTTTATTTCGACCAGTGTTTATGCATTGCTTATCATGTTTCAGCAGGCACGAAATTATGCCTACCATAACTTGCGCATTGAACGCTTGAACCAAAAACTGATTCATTTAAACAGCTCGTTAGATTTAAAAGTGCAGGAACGCACTGAACAACTCAGTCTTTTGAATGAAAAACTGGAAATACAGATTAAAACCGATGCATTAACAGGGGCATATAATCGCCGTGCATTAAATGAAGAAATTCAGCGTTTGTATTTTGAAACCTTGCAAAATAAGCGACATATTTTGGTCTTTGCGATGCTCGATGTCGATTATTTTAAAAAATACAATGATCATTATGGGCACTTAAAAGGCGATCAAATTCTGCAAAACCTAGTTAAAGTTTTACAAGATATTTTGCCTAAAAATGCGTTTGTGGCACGTTATGGGGGTGAAGAATTTGCCATTTTACTGCACGATATTCCGCAACCTGCGATTGCACCACTCATGCAAAAGGTCTTGCAGGCTGTGCGTGATGCAGCTTTTGAGCATGTAGCACGAGAAGACCATAAACAATATGTGACTTTAAGTATCGGTGTAGCGTGGATGACTCGCGCACAAGCGTATACGCACGTGGATGATTTTATGAAAGCTGCAGATGCGCATTTGTATCAAGCCAAACATGCAGGACGCGATCAGGTAGTAATTCAAACTTAATATGTTGACGCTACTCTACATGGCTTAAAGATAGCTCTGAATTTTTTGTTGAAGTTGTACGACAGAAACATTGCCCGACAGTCGTTCAACAATTTGCCCATCTTTAAAAATCAGAGTGGTCGGTAAACCAAAGACTTGATAACGCAAAGTTAAAATTGGAGATTGATCGACATTCACTTTGCCAAACTTTACCGAAGCATCAAAAAGTTGGGCAAGCTGCTCAAAAAATGGTGCATTTTGAACACAAGGCGTACACCACGTCGCATAAAAACGAATCACCGCAACGCCTGTTTCATATTCAAACTCACGGTAATTATTTTCGTTGTATTCCACAATTTCTGACATCACATACTCTTTAATCATAAATAAAAATTTAATCACGCATGAAACACCACGGCATGAGAATTATACCTAAGTTAATCTGGGTTTTAATGCTTTGCTGTTTTATGTTCAAATAGTCAGAATTCATATCAGCATCAAACAATCAGGGATTTGCCATGACACAAAACACAATGCAGCAGATTATTATTACAGAACCAGGTGGCCCAGAAAAATTAGCCTATGAAACGGTTGCAATACCTGAGCCACAAGCCAATGAGGTTTTGGTCAAAGTACATGCTTTTGGTTTGAATCGTCCTGATATTTTACAGCGTCAGGGTCTGTATCCTATGCCTAAAGGCGTG
Organism: Acinetobacter sp. YH01004; assembly: GCF_013420455.1. Classification (NCBI taxonomy): domain Bacteria; kingdom Pseudomonadati; phylum Pseudomonadota; class Gammaproteobacteria; order Moraxellales; family Moraxellaceae; genus Acinetobacter; species Acinetobacter sp. YH01004. Next base: position 137,318 of record NZ_VOXZ01000003.1, on the reverse strand, counting down.
ACGCCAGTGCCAGGTTTAGAAGTAGCAGGTGAAGTAGTTGCTGTGGGTGCAGATGTTAGCCAATTTAAAGTTGGTGATGCAGTGTGTGGCTTAACCAATGGTGGTGGTTATGCAGAATATTGTGTTGTACCAGAAAGCCAGACTTTGACAATTCCAACAGGTGTCAGTTTTGTACAAGCCGCTGCGATACCTGAAACATTTTTTACTGTGTGGGCCAATGTATTCCAAATGGGTAAAGCCAAAGCAGGTGAAACGGCGCTGATTCATGGTGGAACCAGTGGTATTGGTACAACTGCTTTAATGCTGTGCAATGCCTTAGGTTTAAAAACCTTTGCAACCGTAGGTTCAGATGAAAAAGTACAAGCAATTTCACATCTCACCACAGCAATTAATTACAAGACACAAGATTTTGAACAAGTGATTAATGCAGCGACAGACAATGCTGGGGTCGATGTCATTTTAGATATTGTTGGTGCGCCGTATTTGGAACGTAATTTAAACTTATTACGTCGTGATGGTCGCTTGGTGTATATCGCATTCTTAGGTGGTGCAAAAGCCAAAGAAGTAAAACTTGGTCAAATTATGATGAAGCGTCTTACCATTACGGGTTCGACCATGCGCGCCCGCAATACTGCAGAAAAAGCTGAAATTACCAAAGGCTTGCAAGAGATTGTTTGGCCATTGTTAGCAAAAGGCGAATGTCTGCCAATGATTTATAAAACTTTCCAGTTTGATCAAATTCAACAAGCACATGCCGAAATGGATACAGGTGAGCATGTGGGCAAAGTAGTGGTGGAAGTGATTTAAAGACTCAAAATTTAAAATCAGCCCGCATAAAAAACTGACCGAGTGTCAGTTTTTTATGCATATTTTTATAGAAGATTTTAACAAAGATTTTTTGAATCTTTTTTAGCAATTATTTTAATCATAATTACATAAATATTCCTTTAAACTACAATTTAACACAATAAAATTTTTCCAAATAGTCAAATATTAAGGAGGTGTAGGACACACCCTGTCAATAATAGAGCTTATCTTTATATTCATTGAATTCATTCTCAAGATAACAAAATGGTTCATGTAAAATAATTTGATAGAGAGAGCAGGCTTATGAAAATTTTATCTGCATATACGCCAAAACACAGTCTACGTGCATTAAAACGGTTACACAAAAATATTGTTCGTCAGCAAATCAATGTTCGGAACTTAAATAAAATGTATCATGCGATGCTACATTTAGAACGCTATATTGACCGCCTCGATCATGATAAACGCGAAAACCTGTATTAAGTGTAAAGAGCAACCTGTTAATTATTTTTTACTAAAAAGTACAAGTGAGTTGAAAAGTTAAACCTGTTATTTATTGGATTATTCATTTGAAATAACGGGTTTTAAATAGACGGTAAAATTCAGGAGAAAAACTAAGGGAACAATAAGAAATTTAAAATAAACAAGGACGATCAAAGCTGAAAGATCAATTTTAAACTGCTGCACTGTAATAGGTGCAGCACTGCCTTGTGTGAACAATTGCTTCGGAATGTGTCGAGCTTTTAGCTAAATTGTGCGAAAATAGCGTTTTGCTATTTTTTGTCCAAGGGCAGTACATGATTGACCAATCTCCTGAATCATTAAGTGATATCGAAATACTCGACATTTTGCAGTCTATGAAAAGTGATGAGCTAGACACAGAGGCAAAAGAAATTATCCGTAATGGTGGGAAAGCAGGTCGTCAGGAAGCGCATAAAGCAGCGTTGGTGGCATTGAATCAGTCATTCGAAAGCAAATTTGTAGAAGCAGTAAGTTTGGCTTTGCAGTTAAACGAAGCGCAAATGAAAAAAATCCGTTATAAAAAAGACCGTGTACGTATTTTAAAAGCACGTGGCATTGATTATTTAGCCATTGATGGCACAGAAACTGCACAAGTATTGGCTCAGGTTGCACAAGCGATTGTGCGTGAAGATGCTGTGGTGACGCATGATTTGCACAACATTTTTCCTTTCTGGAAAGAGGGCTGGCCGATGGTGCAATTCGACAATGTCTATAAAATTCTAGCTGAAGATATTGCGATTCACTATCAAGCGGTATTAGATGAATTGATCAGCAAATATTAAATAGATATTCAGCTAAATTTCAGAAGTATCAGTTCAGATTTAAAAAAGCACCACTTCATTTTGATGTGGTGCTTTTTTGTGAATGCGAGAAAATGTAGATGCAATCAGGCTGAACGAATACAAGGAATCTCACTATCCATCTGCTTCAGTGTTGTTTTGTATTTCCTGCGTTTCTACAATTCGTGTCACTAAAAGTTGGTCAATTTTAAAATGATCGACGTCGACCACTTCAAATTTATAACCATCAAAAAGTACAGAGTCGGCAGGACGCGGGATTTTACGTAGCTTATACATCATAAAACCTGCAATGGTTTCATAATTTTCATCATCTGGCATTTCATCAATTTGCAGCGCGTGTTTAATGTCTTCAATTGGTGTACTGCCATCAATCAGCCAAGAATTGTTATCACGTTTAATGATTTGCTGATCTTCTTCAATAGGTGTTACCCAATCGCCCATCACAGTAATCATAATATCAGACAGGGTAATCACGCCCACAACCAAAGCATATTCATTAATCACCACGGCAAATTTTTCTTTGGTCGAGCGGAAACGATCTAAGACTTCAGACAGCGTGAGTGTATCTGGAATGGTCAATACATTGCGGATGGTGCTTTCATTCAGTTGCAGTAAAGATTGATTATTGAGGATTCTGACCAGAATATCTTTGGCATCGACATAGCCAATAACATCATCAATATTTTCGCTACAGACCAAAAATTTGGAATAAGGATATTCTGCAAGTTTTTGACGAATACTGGCTTCAGATTCCTTTAGGGTAAAAAACACCACATTTTCACGTGTAGTCATACTCGAAGGCACGTTACGTTCTTCAAGTTCAAACACGTTTTCAATAAAGTGATGTTCCTGCTTTTGTAAAACACCTGCTTGAGCGCCTGCATCCATGACTGCAGAAATATCATCAAATGTAATATTGTCTTCGCGCGTGGTATTTACTTTAAATAAACGGAACAGCACGTTGGCAATCGCATTAATCATCCATGCCAAAGGCTTGCATATCCGAATAAAAATTTGAATCGGATTAATCACCGATACCGCAATTTTTTCAGGGGCGATCATTGCCAAACGCTTAGGCATTAGGTCGGCAAATAAAATAAACAGCGAAGTCACTAAGGTAAATGACAAGGCAAAACTAAGCGTTTCAGCCCATGGTCCTTGATAGAAGCGAACAACTAAGTTGTAAAAATAAGGACGGAATGCGCCTTCACCTAAAATACCACCTAAAATGGCAACTGCGTTTAAGCCAATTTGTGAGGCAGCAAAAAAATCAGCTGAGTTTTCTTGTAGGTCTAAAACTTTTTGGGCACGTTCATCGCCTGATTCGGCTAGAATTTTCAGTTTAACTTTACGTGCACCAGCCAACGCAATTTCAGTCAGCGATAAAAAACCAGCTCCGACAATGAGGATGAGGATAATAACAATATTCTGGAAGAGGCTCACGAATCCACCTGTGGATTATATTATTTTAAATATAACAATTTGAATCTTTATTAAATCATGATTAAACAATGAGGAATATCGAAATATTCCTCATCTGAGTATAAGCGTTTGTGCCAATAAGTTCAGTGAATTTTTAATTAATAGGCTGAAAATTGAGAGTTATTCAGTAAAAACTCACGGTTTTCTTCTTCAATCATTTGGCGCGCTACATATAAAATCAATTGGCGTAACCAACGGTGTGCAGGGTGATGATGTAACAACGGACACCATGCCATCTTTAATTCAAATTCTGGAATATAAAATGGTGGGTCTTTAATCAGTAAGCTTTGGCTTTTGGCTTGTAAGCGCGCAATACGTGTAGGTAAGGTTGCGACTAAATCTACATTAGACGCGAGTAGTGCAGGCATTTGATAATGACGGGTAAACACCGAAATTTTACGTTTTTGTCCAATACGCTCTAAAGCTTGATCAATCCAACCCAGTCCCGCTTGTTTCTCTGGATTCACACCAAAACCAACGCCCATACCTGTTTTAGAAACCCAAATATGTTGTGCATCTAAGTAGCTTTTTAAATTCAGGTTATTGGCAGCAGGGTGTTTGTGATTGAGCAGGCAAGAAAAACTATCACGCCAAACTAAAACCTGATGGAAACTTTGTGGAATTTCATTAAAACGGTTAATCGCCAAATCGACTTTACCTTGTTCCATGTCGCGATAAGACACATCACTCGGGGTTAAAAAGTCTAATACCACATTAGGTGCTTCAGAGCGTAAAGCTTTAACCAAGCGTGGGACTAATGTGGCTTCTGCGTAATCGGAGGTCATAATCCGAAATACACGATTTGAAGTATAAGGGCGGAACTCAGTACGCGGCTCCAAAATCATAGAAAGGTCAGATAAGGCATCGCGGATACGCGGTTGTAATTCTAAGGCACGTTCAGTTGGCGTCATGCCTTCAGAAGAACGAATTAGCAGGGGATCATTAAATAAATTGCGCAAACGACGTAAAATGTTACTCATCGCAGGTTGGGTAACGCCCAATTGTTCTGCAGCACGGGTTACATTTTTTTCACGAAGTAAGACGTCAAGATAAATTAATAGATTAAGATCAACCCGCTCCAGATTCATAAAATAAATACCGAAAATAAAATCACTAAATTATTGGAATTATGCCATAAGCCGTAAGGCTTGTGTATAAATTATGATGAAAAAATCGACGAGATAAACAGCAAAAAATCTGAATAAAAACAGCCAGCCCCATCATTATTTCCTAAAGAAATGTAGGTTGCCTAGTACTGCATCTATACTTTTTAATCTTAAATGCAAAAACACTTAAAAGCATTGGCAGAACTGATAGCAGATTCTATTTTGTATGAAACTTATGCACTTACATTGCGCTGAAAAGCAGCAAAATTTTGCTAAAAAATGGCAGAAATCGCCAATGCAAGCATTTTTTATGAAATGCAAGACTTAAGTCTAATGCAGAAAATATCGGCACAGAGATGAATTTGTAAGCAAAGATATTTGATTGATTTTCTAAATAAGGTTTTTAAAATCAATATGTTGTGTTTTTATTGTTTTTGTGAATTAAGACTTTGATCTATACATTTTTTTAAAAAATACCGAGAATTACACGAGAATATTGGATTAATTCATTCAGTCACTCTACTCTGTATTCATCGTAACGAAGTGCTCTAAATCTGAGCAATCAAGCATAAGCGCGATTTAGCCTTCGATTGATAAATCCTAAATAATATTACAGGGTACAATATCATGACTACATACCAAACAGCGATTGATGCAATCCGCGAATTAAAAGCAAAATTCGGCAACACTTGGGCAGACATCAGTCCTGAAGATGCTGCGCGTATGCAAATGCAAAACCGTTTCAAAACTGGTTTAGATATTGCTAAATATACAGCTGCGATTATGCGTCGTGATATGGCTGCTTATGATGCTGATTCAAGCAAATACACTCAATCTTTAGGTTGCTGGCACGGTTTTGTTGCGCAACAAAAAATGATTGCGAACAAAAAATACTTCGGTACTACTGAACGCCGTTATATCTACCTTTCTGGTTGGATGGTTGCTGCACTTCGTTCAGAATTCGGTCCACTTCCTGACCAATCTATGCACGAAAAAACTTCTGTTCCTGCATTGATCGAAGAAATCTACACATTCTTACGTCAAGCTGACGCAAAAGAATTAAACGATTTGTTCCGCGCACTTAAAAAAGCACAAGACGCTGGTGATACTGCTAAAGCTGCTGAAATCACTGCTCAAATCGACAACTTTGAAACTCACGTTGTGCCAATCATTGCGGACATCGACGCTGGTTTCGGTAACGAAGAAGCAACTTACTTATTAGCTAAGAAAATGATCGAAGCGGGTGCATGTGCACTTCAAATCGAAAACCAAGTTTCTGACGCGAAACAATGTGGTCACCAAGCTGGTAAAGTAACTGTTCCACACGAAGACTTCATCGCTAAAATCCACGCGTTACGTTATGCGTTCTTAGAAATGGGTCTTGACGACGGTATCATCGTTGCACGTACTGACTCTGAAGGCGCTGACTTAACTCAAAAAATCCCAGTAGTTAAAGAGCCAGGCGACATCGCTTCTCAATACATCAGCTACTTAGACACTCAAGAAATTGACATCTCTGAAGCGAAAGAAGACGAAATCCTAATCAAGCGTGATGGTAAATTACACCGTCCTAAGCGTTTAGCTTCTGGCTTGTACCAGTTCCGTGAAGGCACTCAAATTGACCGCGTTGTACTTGACTGTGTAACTAGCTTACAAAACGGTGCTGACCTTCTTTGGATCGAAACTGCGACTCCAAACGTAGAAGAAATCGCTCACATGGTTAACCGTGTACGTGAAGTTGTGCCAAATGCGAAACTTGTTTACAACAACTCTCCATCATTCAACTGGACACTGAACTTCCGTCAACAAGCGTACGACCGTTGGGTTGCTGAAGGTAAAGACGTATCTGCATACGACCGCGCTAAATTAATGAGCGCTGAGTACGACGATTCTGAATTGGCTGCTGAAGCTGACGAAAAAGTACGTACATTCCAAGCAGACGCTTCTCGTGAAGCAGGCGTGTTCCACCACTTGATCACTCTGCCTACTTACCACACAGCTGCTCTTTCTACTCACGAGCTTGCTCAAGGTTACTTCGGTTCTGAAGGTATGTTGGCTTATGTTGCTGGCGTACAACGTAAAGAAATCCGCGGTGGTATCGCTTGTGTGAAACACCAAGCAATGGCTGGTTCTGACATCGGTGACGACCACAAAGAAATCTTCGCTGGTGACAACGCGCTTAAAGCGGGTGACGATGCGAAAAACACAATGAACCAATTCAACGCGTAATCGCTTGATGGTTTAAAAGAAAACCCTGCTGATGCAGGGTTTTTTTATGGCTGTAGAAAAATCAAAGAATTCTGAAACACTTTTTAAGAAATAACTTTAAAGTGAAGTTTCTTTATTTATGAAAATTCAGCAGCTGTAACCTATTTAATTTTGATCACATCTGCCTGTACAGAAGCAGGGTAATGGAAAGACACCTTAATCCATTGTTTTTGTTGTGTAGGAATCGGTTCTAAAAATTGCGGATCGACTACAGCAGCATATTCCTGATATTGCTGATCGACCAAAACCAAGTCATTGGCATGTAATTGTAATGCTTGATCAGATTGATTGTGAATTGCCAGAAAATAATCGTGTGCCATCACAGGGTCGTTTAATTCTTTGACCTCAACATTTTGTACGTGTTCAGCCTGAATATCGACATGCTTCAGGGCATTACTGACTTGCATATTTTCTACAGGATGTAAGAAAACCTGAGTTTCATTTTTCTGTTGATTTTGTGTCTTTTTCTGATTGTATAAGCTGAATTGAAGACCGTGAGCTGTGAGTTGAATACGTGCATAGGCTTGCCCATTTTCTGTATTGAGCAACCATTCATTTGCCGTGTTTTGCGATGGGTGTTGGTTCTGTTTGTCTTGCTGATTGTTGCCCTGAGCAGCTTGAATCGTTCCCGCCACTTGGTTTTCGCGCTGGCGCTGTTTCGAGCGTTTAATGTCGCTGAGTTGAAAGGTTTGATCATCATTCAGGCGTAAATGAATCACATGCTGTTCACAGTTGTCACAAGGCAATAAGGCTCTAAAGTTACCTGTAGCTTGTCCTGTCCATGAAGTTGCTGAATTTTGAACTTCAGTTTTGGGCGTAATTTGTGGCTCAGAAGGCAAAGCGGATTGATATTCCCTGCTTGGATCAGTTGATCCGCAAGCTACTAAAAATAAGCTAAGTGTACTGAGTGCAATCGGATAACGATTCAGCATAAATGTTCTAAACTTCAAACTTGTCTTGCTGCCACCTTAAACTTTCACCTTGTATCTGAAAAGCCAATTTGTCTTATTTTTAATGAAGATTTGTAGCAAATCATAACAAGCCAGATGTTTTAAAGTTTTAAGTTTCACTTCAAGGATTACATCGGATTAGACCGTAAAAAACTCAGCAAACTGTGCGTAAATTTATATATTTACCATTTTAAACTTGCTTGAATCTAGCAATGAATAAGCGCAAAAACAGTATGATTTTGCATGGAATGACAAAAATAAGATGAGTGCAGGAAATTTTTATACATTTATAAAGTATTTGTTTATTTATTCGTCGTTTTAGACTTTTGTATTTGTCGATGCTTGCTAAAATTCGCACACTTTATTTGGGGTATGCGGTTGTGTTTGAAAAGTTAGCTGAGCGAAGCTTAAATTTAATGGGTTGGGAAATCGACAATCATTGTCCGTTGGAATTAGACCAATATGTGATGATTGCTGCACCGCATACCAGTAATTGGGATGCCTTATATGCACGCTTAGGGCTTAAAGCTTTGGGCGTTAATGTTCGCTTGACCATTAAAGACAGCTATATGAAATTGCCGTTTGGGCCATTTGTCCGTGCGATGGGAGGTATTGGTATAGACCGTCGTCCGAAAGCACCAGGCGAAGCACGACCTAGTATGGTTCAGCTCATGACGGACTTATTTAAAAACCATCCTAAATTGGTGATGTTGGTGACGCCTGAAGCCACACGTGCGCGTCAAGAACAATGGAAAACAGGTTTTTATCATGTTGCGTTAAATGCAGGTGTGCCAATTGCTTTGGCGTATATGGATTACGCAAAAAAGAAAACGGGTGTGGGAAAAATTGTGCATCCAACCGGTGATTTTGAAAAAGATATGGCTGAAATCATGGCATTTTATGCGCAGGTTCAAGCAAAATTTCCTGAAAGTTTTAGTGTCGATACACGTTACTATTCAGAATAAGCACACTATTTCAGTGTAATAATCTATCAAAACTAAAAGACAGGGGATTATCCCTGTCTTGCTTTAAAACGTGGATTGGATTTGCAAATCACAAATAATTTGCCACGACGTTTCACAATTTGACAATCGGCACGCGATTTTGCACTTTTTAAAGATGAACGAACTTTCATGAAGATAAACACTACAATATGTAATGTTATAATATTACATTAATAAATGACTCTTGAAAAGTGTCGATAGTCATAAAATTACCGCGTATCTTTTAAGGAGAAAATTTAAACAACAATCTTTTGGTATAAGCCCGCACGTACAGTTCCCGCTTTGCTCTCTTTAACTTTTTGCCAAGTCTGCGGTAATTTTAACAGGTTTAAATCACGATCTGCTTCAACATAAATCAGACCTTGTGCCGCAATGAGTGGATCAGCCAACCCTGCCAATTCTTCCCATAAATCTAAACTATAAGGCGGGTCTAAAAATACCAAATCAAACTGATCTTTTAGTGTCGCCAAAGCATGTTGTGCGGTAGAAACTTTTAATTGTGCTTTGCTTTTATTGACGCGTAATAATTCTAAATTTTGCTGTAAAAACTGTGCTTGTGTACGGTTTGGCTCAATCATGACCACGTGTGCCGCACCGCGAGACAGGGCTTCAAAAGCTAAAGCGCCCGAACCTGAACAGAGGTCTAACACTTTGGCGTTTTGCACATCCCACATTAACCAGTTGAATAAGGTTTCGCGCACTCGGTCGGGCGTAGGGCGTAATCCCTCAATTGAAGCAAAAGCCAACTGACGACGTTTCCATTCTCCACCAATAATGCGTAGTTGATTTTTCATGGCTTAGTCGCTCTCAATTGGGTTAGTGGGTACAACTGCTGTTGGCGCAGTTGCAGGTGGATTGGTTGGAGCTGAACTCGGAGTAGTTTGCGAAGGATTTGGGTTGAGCGCAGGGTGATTGGTTGCTGTATTCGGATTATTCACGTTATTCGTATTTGGTGCAGTAGATGAAGGGACTTCACCACTTGGCAATTCACTTGGTTTTAAACCTGCAGTCATTAAGCCACCACTCACTTGTGCGGCAGATGGACGAATTGGCTTTTTATTTTTATTCAGTAACCAATAGTCTAAAATTGGACGCGCCAAAGCCGTTGCTGCAGAACCACCGCGACCATTTTCTAGAATGATGGCAATTGCGATTTCAGGGTTTTCGGCAGGAGCGAAGCCAACAAATAAACCGTGGTCAAGCTGACGGTCGGTCAATAAGGCTTCGTTATAGCGTTTACCTTGCGCAATACTTTTAACCTGTGCTGTACCTGTTTTACCTGCAACTGAATATTGCAAGCCGCCTTTAATCCCTTTACCTGTACCTGATTGAATCACATCAACCATGGCATCACGCATTTTAATCCAGTCTTCTTCTGTGCCGTTAAAGTCAATTTTTCCGTTGGTACCATTGTGAACTTTAAATGGTTTCGCGCCACGACTTTCACGTAACACGTGCGGTGTGACTTTAAATCCTATGTTGGCGGTGATGGCGGTGGCCATTGCTAATTGCAATGGTGTCGAGGTAAATGCACCCTGACCAATACTGACGGAAATTGTTTCACCTTTCATCCATTTGGCTTTGCGCGTACGCATTTTCCAGTCCGGGTTTGGGTAGAGTCCTGTGCTTTCACTTGGTAAATCGACCCCAGTTTTTTCACTAAAGCCAAATTGACGCATCCAGTCGTTCATTTTTTCAATGCCCATGCGATACGACAATACATAGAAGTAGGTATCACACGACACGACTTGAGCTTTGTGCATATCGACAATGCCATGCCCAGTTTTTTTATGGTCACGGAAACGGTGGCTGTCGCCTGGTAAAGTGAAATAACCATAATCCTGAATGGCGGTTTTCCAGTCGACATAGCCATAATGAATACCGCCTAAACCAAACATCGGCTTAATGGTAGAACCCGGTGGATAAACACCTTGTACTGCACGGTTATAGAGTGGTTGATCTAAATTATCGCGTAAGGCAGAGTAGTCGGTATGGCTAATACCTGTGACAAATAAGTTAGGGTTAAAACTCGGACTGGAGACTAAAGCTAAAATTTCACCTGTACGTGGGTCAAGTGCCACAATTGCACCACGGCGTTCTGCCAGTTGTTCAGAGGCGACCACTTGCAAGCCATAATCCAATGACAAAAACAAATCATTGCCACGTACAGGGTCTTTACGTCCTAAATTGCGCAGCACATTACCATGTGCATCGGCTTCTACAGATTCGTTGCCGGGTACGCCATGTAGCAAGTGCTCATACGATTTCTCCACCCCAATTTTGCCAATCAAGTTGGTGCCTGCATAAGCATCTTTGTCAATTTCTTTCAGTTCTTTGTCGTTAATGCGCCCGACATAACCAATCACGTGCGCAAATAAGTCACCATGCGGATAGTAACGTGTCATCTGGGTTTCAATATTGACCCCAGGGAATTGAAATTTAACTTCACTAAAACGGGCAATATCCGATTCATTTAAATTCAGCTTGATCGATACACGTTCAGTTTTACGTGAAGTTTTAATCCGACTTTTAAAGCGATCGATATCTTCTTCTGTCAATTGTAAAACAGGTGTCAGTCGCGCAATGGTATCGTCAATATCTTCAACATCTGCACGGCTTAAAGTGGCTGAGAACACAGGGTAGTTATCTGCCAATAACACACCATTGCGGTCATAAATATAACCACGTGCAGGTGCGAGTGGTTGTAGCCGAATTCGGTTTTTATCTGATGCAGTCGCAAATTCATCGTAGCCGCTAATTTGTAAAAAGGCATAACGAGCCACCAACAGCAGCAAGAAAAAAACCACAACACCCACCGAAAAAAAGATGCGATTGCGAAAAATACGCTTCTCTTGCTGAGCATTTTTTAACGGATAGTGTTGTTTCATACAAAAATTGGCTTAACAAAAATGAGGGAGAACGAATTTGGACTATTCTAACGCATCTATTGGCAATTTTGAGTAACCATGTTTGACTGAATTGCCCGATTTAACCTAGAAGATGGGCACAATCTTAATTTTTGACTTTAGCGACATCAAAATTGTAATTTGCTGTATATAAGAATCCTGACAATTCTGCTAGAGTCAAAACACGAAAACAGGACTGTTTTTAAAATTAAAACAAATGGACACTGGTGACAATAATGACAAAAGTCTATTCTTTCGTGGCATTACTTGCCTTTTCAAGTTTTAGCTTTGCTGGGAACACTACTTTTTTACCTGAAGCAAAAATTAGCGCAGATAGCGCAAAAACCTGGAATGTAGGGGCGGGTATTACCCAAAAATTACTGCATTTGAATGGTGAATGGGTCAATCCTTATGGCATTGCCTATCTAAAAGCGGGGGCTTTTTTAAATGGTGACCATGAAGTCGGTGGGCAAACAGGTTTTCGTTACCCATACCACCTCACAGGTAAAGACAAAAATGGTTATTATATTGGCGCTTACGCAGGACACCTAGAATCTAAATGGGTGGATGGTGAAGAAAAAGCGCGTTTAGGTGCAGGCATTGATCTGGCTTATGTATTACTGAGCCCTGAACGCATCAGTAGCTTTAGTGTTGGCATTGGCGCAGGTGAAAAATTGGAAGATCGACAAGGGCGAGTGATTGCGGAAACTGAGCCTAGACTACAATTTTCCTATACGCTCAGTATGGGTTTGTAGTCAGAATAGTGACTTTTAACTACTTTAGAATCTTGTAATTAGAACTAAATATGGAAAAAATGCATGCTTGAGTACGTCAATCAGTTGTGGCAAACCTTTTTGAATCGTCCAGATTTTTGGGCCGTGCTCAGTATTATTCCTGTGACTGCTTTTGTGACTTGGGCGCACGTGTGGATGGCACTAAAAATGGTGTTCTATCCAATTAGCTTTTGGGGCTTTCACCTTGGGCCTATTCCTGTGGGATGGCAGGGGATTGTACCGCGTAAAGCAGGGCGTATTTCAGGCATCATTACCGATAACACATTGTCAAAATTAGGTTCATTGCGTGAGTTTCTCAATGCTATGGACCCTGACGATATGGCGCGTATTATTGGTGAGCAAGTGGGTTTTGAACTTGAGCACTTAATTGATGAGGTCATGTTAGACCGCAATGCTGTGCTTTGGGAAAACCTACCGTATTCGATTAAACGCCGTATTTACGCACAGGCGCATAAACAATTGCCAGGTGTGCTGCGTGAATTGGTGACTGAACTGACCTTGAATGTTGAATCCTTGGTGGATATGCGTGAAATGGTGGTCAGCCAAATGGAAGGTGATCGCCGCTTAATGGTGCGTATGTTCCTAAAAGTCGGTCAAAAAGAAATTAACTTTATTTGGCATATCAGTGCATTGATTGGGATGTTCTTTGGTATTTTCCAAATGATTGTTTGGTTTCTTGTACCATGGCACTGGACGGTTCCATTTTGGGCGGCAATTTGGGGCTTCTTGACCAACTGGATTGCGATTTGGATGGTATTTAACCCAGTCGAACCACATTACGTGAAATATCCGCAGTTCTTTAAATTGACTGAAAATCGTCAATTTCCATGGATTAAGCCAGTGATTCCACGCATTGGGACTTATAATATTCAGGGTGCGTTCATGAAACGCCAAGAAGAAGTCTCGGATGTGTTTGCAACGGTAGTCACAGAAGATCTGATTACGTTAAAATCGATTATGACTGAAATGATGTATGGCAGTAAAAAAGACAAAACCCGCCGTATTGTCAAACGCCACATCAACGAAATTATGGAAACACCATTGGTTCGTACCTCTTTACAGTTGTCTTTGGGGCCAAAAGAGTATGCCAAACTCAAGACTGACTTGATTGATCGTTCGATTGAAATTACGATGGTGCCTGTATGCGACCCTGCCTTTAATGCGAGCCGTGCACAGAAAATTTATCAAATGTTCAGAGATCGTATTCGTGAACTGACGCCAAAAGAATTCCAGAATCTCTTGCGTCCTGCCTTTCAGGAAGATGAGTGGATTTTAATTGTCTTGGGTGGTGTAACTGGTTTTATTGCTGGTTTAATACATTTGTTTGTCGCTTTCTTATAAGAGGATGCTGGCTGCGTAAAGGGCGATGGCTCTGATATGCAACGAGTGTCAAATACATTGTTAAAATGAGGATGTTTTTTTATGCGCATTATCTTACTCGGACCACCTGGAGCAGGTAAAGGTACACAAGCTCAGTTGATCTGTAAGCGCTACAATATCCCACAAATTTCAACCGGTGATATGCTCCGTGCTGCAATTCGTGAAGGTACTGAATTAGGTCTACAAGCCAAAAGCGTCATGGACGGTGGCGGTTTGGTATCTGATGAACTGATCATTGGCTTAGTGAAAGAGCGTATTGCGCAGCCAGATTGCGTGAATGGTTGTATTTTTGATGGTTTCCCTCGCACTATTCCACAAGCTGAAGCCTTGGAAAGCGAAGGCATCAATATCGACCACGTGATTGAAATTGATGTTGCAGACGAAGAAATCGTACAACGTTTGTCTGGTCGTCGTCAGCACCCTGCATCTGGTCGTATTTATCACCTTGTTTACAATCCACCAAAAGTGGAAGGTAAAGATGACGAAACTGGCGAAGATTTGGTTCAACGTCCAGATGACCAAGAAGAAACTATTCGTAAACGTTTAAAAGCGTATCACTCAGAAACTGAGCAATTGGTTGGCTTCTATCAAGGTCGTGCTGCTTCTGGTGAAAATGCACCAAGCTATAACAAATTGAATGGTCTTCGTCCAATTGAAGAAGTTCAAGCAGATTTGTTTGCTATTTTAGACCAAGCAAAATAAGTCTAGGTTTTAGACCAAGCCTGTTTAAAAGAAAATAAAATCGCTTAAACAGGCAGCTTGTTTTGACTTTAAAAGAGTCCTGATTCATATTAGGGCTCTTTTTATTTGTGTCAGTTTGGGAGAGTGCTTTGCAACATGCTGCTGTGATCATCATGTTATTGGCAAGTATTGCCGTTTTAGGCTTTCTTGTTTTTGTGAGCTATAAGTTATTGCGCAACACACAAGCTCAGAATTCGGCTGAAAAAAAATCAGGTAAGCACTATCAATTGCATCCGAAACTTAAACAACAGCAAGAACAACAACGTCAGTCTGAAGATTCTCAGGATAAATAAATCATCTCTGCACAATCTTGTGCATAGATTGCACAGTTATCCACACGATTTTGGATAATCCACATTGCTTTGATGATCTAGCTTGTCATCAATAAGCTTAGATCACTTTGCAAAACTCTACCGAAGCACTTACTTAGATATGGGCGCGTGATGAATTTCATGCAGCGTAGTATGACGATGTGCACCAAATTCAAAGCGATCAGGCCAGTTACACACATCTGACACCACACATTCAGCGCATTTAGGCTTACGCGCAATACAACAATAACGGCCATGTAAAATTAGCCAGTGATGCGAGTCAATTAAAAATTCTTTAGGAATGACTTTAATCAAACGGTGTTCGACTTCTAAAACATTTTTACCTACAGCTAAACCTGTACGGTTACCTAAGCGGAAAATATGCGTATCGACCGCCATAGTAGGCTGTCCAAATGCGGTATTTAACACTACATTGGCCGTTTTGCGTCCCACGCCGGGCAAGGCTTCTAAATCGGCACGATTATCAGGCACGATGCTGCCGTGTTTTTCGATGAGAATTTTGCAGGTTTTAATGACATTTTCTGCTTTGGAATTATACAGCCCGATGGTTTTAATATATTCTTTTAAACCTTCCACACCTAAGGCATAAATCGCTTCGGGAGTATTGGCAACAGGAAACAGTTTGTCGGTGGCTTTATTGACGCTGACATCGGTCGCTTGTGCAGATAAGGTCACCGCTATCAGCAATTCAAATGGATTGGAAAAATTCAGTTCAGTGGTCGGATTTGGACGTTGGTCACGTAAGCGCTCAAAAAAAGTCTGAATTTGCTTTTTGGTCATATTTTTAGACGGCTTTTCTTTGAGCGTGGTGCTTTTGGCAGCCGTTGTTTTGACCGCTTTATTGGTCAGACGTGTATTTCTTTCGGGCATGTTTATGCTCCTAATTCACGTAACTGTTGTTGTAAATTGGTTAGTAATAGCCGTTTTTTCTCATCGTCACGCACACTGAGTTGTTTTTCGAGTTTTTTAATTTGTGTGCGTAATTTTGCCAGTTCGATGGTGGTTTGTGCATCGGCAGTGGAAATCTGTTCATTTTTTTGCACAGGCAATTCAATCACAGGCACAGCAGCATCGGCTTGTGCAGAAAATTGAGCAAACAGTTCGGTATCAATTTCTGCACGTACCACAGGGCCTTTACGGTGCAGACGACGTTGTTCTTCACGTTGTATGTGGGCGTAGTAGCGTTGGCGTAAATCATTCTGTTCTGCCACTCGTGCGCTATCAGAAAGCAGGGGTTGTGTATCTTCTACCAAGTCAATGCAATCGACAGGGCAAGGTGGGATACACAATTCACAGCCAGTACATAAATCAGTCAAAATGCTGTGCATGAGTTTGCCTGAGCCTAAAATGGCATCGACAGGGCAGGCATTAATACATTTGGTACAACCAATGCACTCATCTTCACGAATTAGCGCTTTCATACGCTGTGGGCGTCCATCTGCCTGCACAGGCCAAACACTGGCTTCTGCGGTCAATACAGGGCGTTGCAGTAAGTTTGCTAGTGCATCTGCAACAGGTTGTCCACCGGGTACGCATTTATTGGCCGCTTCGCCTTCTGCAATCGCTTTGGCGTAGGGTAAACAGCCATCACGGTGACCACATAAGCCACATTGAGTTTGAGGGAGTAGCGCATCAATATTTTGAATCAGAGCAATTTGCGAATTCATGGACAAACCAATGCCACTTTAAACAGCAGCAGAAAAACGGAAGATAAGGCTAGGGGGAAATTCTAGGTCGATGATTTTAGCACGATTTTTGCTTTTAGGCTTGTGCGCAAATTAAGAACAACAATTGCTAGCTTTTTGGGCAAAAATGCTCAAAACTATGAATTAATTTGTTACATTAACTTATGGGCTTAACACGCTAAAAAATAAGTTAAATTTATGAAAATACAAATGTTTTAAAGTTTTTTGAAAAAAACTATTGTAGATTGTTAACAAAAGATATTTAATATTTTGCGCCAAAATATATCATTGATTGAAATTTTGACCAATTTTGATCCATTTTCTGCTGAGGATTAAGCGTTGAAATACAACAGCCTTAACGAATTCCTAGATTACGTTAAAACACGTGATGCACATCAACCAGAGTTTCTACAAGCTGTAGAAGAAGTAATGACCAGCCTTTGGCCGTTCATTGAAAAGAACCCTCAATATGCAGCACATGGTTTGCTTGAGCGTTTGGTTGAGCCTGAGCGTGCAATTCAGTTCCGCGTTTCTTGGGTAGATGACCAAGGTCAAACCCACGTAAACCGTGCATTCCGTGTACAGTACAACTCAGCAATTGGTCCATTTAAAGGTGGTATGCGTTTCCACCCATCAGTGAACCTTTCAATTTTAAAATTCTTAGGTTTTGAACAAACCTTTAAAAATGCTTTGACCACATTGCCAATGGGCGGTGGTAAAGGTGGTTCAGACTTTGACCCTAAAGGTAAGTCTGAAGGCGAAATTATGCGTTTCTGCCAAGCCTTAATGATCGAGTTATATCGTCATTTAGGTTCTAACACGGATATTCCTGCGGGTGATATTGGTGTAGGCGGTCGTGAAGTGGGTTACATGGCGGGTATGATGAAGAAGCTCAGCAATGACACTTCATGTGTATTCACAGGTAAAGGCTTGTCTTTCGGTGGTTCTTTGGCGCGTCCAGAAGCTACAGGTTACGGTACTGTGTATTTCGCTGAGGAAATGCTCAAGACTCGTGGCGATTGCTTTAAAGATAAAGTCGTTGCGATTTCTGGTTCAGGCAACGTTGCACAATTTGCTGCAGACAAAGCAATGTACTTGGGTGCGAAAGTAGTTTCACTTTCTGACTCGAATGGTACTGTGTACGTGAAAGAAGGTTTCACGCCAGAATTACTTGCTGAAGTGATGGAACTTAAAAACGTAAAACGTGGTCGTATTTCTGAATTTGCGTCTAAGCACGGTTTTGAATACCTTGAAGGTCAACGTCCTTGGGGTATTAAATGTGATATCGCGCTTCCATGTGCGACTCAAAACGAACTTGATGCGAATGATGCAGCAGCGCTTCTTGCAAACGGCGTAATCTGTGTTGCTGAAGGTGCGAACATGCCTTCTACACTTGAAGCGGTTGAGAAATTCGTTGAAGCGAAAATTCTTTATGCGCCAGGTAAAGCATCTAACGCCGGTGGTGTAGCAACTTCTGGTCTGGAAATGTCTCAAAACGCATTGCGTTTAGGCTGGACTTTCGAAGAAGTTGATGAGCGCTTACACGCAATCATGAAAGAAATTCACCGCAACTGCGTAAAATTCGGTACGAAAGAAGACGGTACCGTGAACTATGTAGACGGCGCAAACATCGCTGGCTTCGTAAAAGTTGCTGATGCAATGCTTTCTCAAGGCGTATTCTAAGTCTGACTGAGTTTAAGCTTGAAAAAAAACCGAGGTGAATGCCTCGGTTTTTTTATATTGCGATTTTATCGTTATAGAGTGCCTTTGACTGCTTCACGCTCTACGGTCATGTCGAATACATAGGCATATTTAGACTGGTCAGCTGCCGGATTTTTAATTTCATAACGTTTTACCCGAATAATCTGACGCTCATTCGATGAATGCTGAAAACCTTCGATCTGATCGTAAAATAAAGTCCAGTCTTTATCGACCTGAGTCTTTAAGCCTTTTTCATCATATTTGATTTCTTTCACCTGTAAGCAGGTTTGCTGAGCTACACCCGTACAGGCTTTAGTCTGTGACGAAACTTCCAGGAAAATGGTTTCTGCCTGACCTTGGTATTTGGTTTCCGGTGTCATTTTTCCGGTAAAGACATATTTTTGACCATCAGCTGCAGTAATACTCAGTTTTGGCTGATTGGCATCATTTAGATCCAGACTAAACGGAATATTACGCTTTTGCAGAAGCTGGCTGATAAAACGTTCCTGTTCCATTAATGGTGCATCACATGCCATCATGGTGCCCATCATGTCACCCGTACTCAGGGTATTATCTTTAACAGTCCAGCTCGTGCCAAGGCCATTACAGCCAGAAGCTACACTTAGTCTGCCTCGTTGATCAAAGCTCAGAACAATCGGGCGTTGCAGCCCACGATCAAGTTCCCAGGTATAAGCGGGCAAAATTTGTGTAGGCGTTTTTAATGTGGTGGATAGAGTAGAAATAGCTGGATCTCCTGAAGTGGCAGGAAGATGTGAAGATTGACATGCAGTTAAAGCCAAAGGGAGCAGGGCAAGCGCAAAAATACTGAATTTCATTGGTTTATATTCTATGTGCTAAAGTTTCAACGTGATTATAATCAAGAGATTAACAAAAAATATGGATACAAATCGTAGCTTTTGCTAACAAAATGTATCCAAATTAAAAAGTCAGATTTTAAATAAGCGGAGCTATCGGTTAGTCAAAACGATAAATATCCATACCGAGTGAACCCATGCTAAAGCTGCTATGTACAGTGTTAAATCGATCTCCCGTACCCATTGCAAAAAACAGCGGTGCAAAGTGTTCTAGGGTTGGGTGATTACGTGCTACATGTGGCAATTGTTGCCAATCTAGTACTGCATCATAATTGCGATGACTTAAATGCTGCACCACACGATTACGGAAACTAGATGCCCATTCAGGCACAGCCGCATTGGGTGTATTCCATGATAATTCACGTAAGTTATGGGTGATACTGCCTGAGCCAATCAGTAAAATTTGCTGTTCACGTAATGGCGCTAAACTTTGCCCAATGTGATAAATCTGTTCGGCGCTCATATTCATGGGCAAAGAAATGGTAATCACTGGAATATTGGCATCGGGATACATGTGTAGTAATGGCATCCATACGCCATGATCATGCGGGCGTGTGCTGTTGGCATGGGCAGCAAAGCCCGCATCAGCCAAACGCTGCAAAATATCTTCTGCCAGTTCAGGTAAGCCAGGTGCAGGGTAGCGCAGGGCGTACAAGGCTTCAGGAAAACCACGGAAGTCATGCCATGTTTCAGGGCGAATACCTGTGTTGACCTCCAGTGCATTACTTTCCCAATGCGCCGACATCACCACAATGGCTTGCGGTGTTGGCAAATTTTCACTTAAACGGCTGAGTGCAGGCCCGACCTGTTCAGGATTGAGTGCCAACATGGGCGAACCATGTGAGATAAATAAACCGGGTAATGTCTGTAAGTTCATGCCTAGATCCCTAAAGCCTGCTGTTCTACAGCATCGCAAAAAAGTGTGTATAGCGAAATGTACTTTTGTTCAACGCTATGTTGCAGCTTTGCAACGTCGTTTGAGTTGAAGATATTTTGATAACTCAACGTACAAATTGAATAAGTTGATTTAACCTGCACGATGATAAGGATGGTTGTGGTTGATGCTCATAGCACGGTATAGCTGCTCAATCAGCATCACGCGAACTAAAGGGTGTGGCAAAGTTAGTTTGGATAATGACCAATGCCATGCTGCTGCTTTACGTACTGCTTCAGAGTGACCATCTGGTCCACCAATCGCAAGCACGACATCATTGCCTTCTAGCATCCAGCCTTTCATGGTTTCTGCAAGTTTTTCGGTGCTGAACTCTTTGCCGCCCACTTCCAAGGCAATTAACAGCTCATTGTTTTTCATGGCATTTAAAATGCTATCACCTTCAATTTGGCGATATTTTAGAATATCGGCCTCAGAATCATTTTTGCCACGTTTCGCCATTGGCAGTTCGACAATTTGAGTCTGCACAAAAGGCTGAATCCGTTTGAAATAATCTTCAAAACCAGTCAGCACCCAAGCAGGCATTTTTTGTCCAATGGTCAGAATGCGAATTTTCATAGGCGAGTTCATGTAGCGATCAATCAGAATCTCGCATTATAACCATGATTCAACACAAGCGCTGTGTAACGACACAATTTGCAATTGAATTTGCCAACAGGCTGTTGCTTTAATACTCAGCAATCTTATTGGTCTTTTTTGTCTTGGAATTATCAGCATGCGCGCGTTTCAAAGTCAGCAGTTATATTCATGGATATTGGGCGCGGGTATGGGATTGATGACCACTGCTACATTTGCTGTGCCTGAGGCTCAATGGGCAGAACCAAACAATTTGCAAGTCTATATGCAGCAAGTGATTGGGCAGCAGGGTTTGGGTAATTCCGAACAGTATCGTCATTATAAAAATGTGATTGAACTGAATCGGGTTTCGGCATGGATTCGGGAACAAATGCGAGTATTTGGAATTCCGTGTCAATTTCAAAATTATGTGGTCAATCAGCAAAGCTACCGCAATGTGGTGTGCAAATTGAATATCGGTGCTGCGCAAAAAACGATTTTTGGTGCGCATTACGATGTTTATGGGCAGCAGCAGGGGGCAAATGACAACGCTTCTGGCGTTGCAGGTGTAATCGAAACAGCACGAATTTTGGCGCAGGAAAAGAATAAACTTAGTCAAAATGTTGAATTTGTTTTTTATACCTTGGCAGAGCCACCATTTTTTAAAACCGAGTCGATGGGCAGTTTTATACATGCCAAATCTGTGCAGGCTGAAAAGGAAAAAATCCGTGCGGTGTATGTGCTGGATATGATTGGTTATTACGATAAAAATTTGGTGCAAAATTACCCAATCGGTTTAAAGTGGATTTACCCAAGTCATGGCAATTTTATTGTGGCATTGAGTAATATGCAATCACGTGAAATGAGTGCAAGCTATTGCAATACAATGCAGCGTTTGAACCAGTTGCAATGTGAGCGCGTGGTGGCACCGACTTTCATCAAGGGTATAGATTTTTCAGATCATTTAAATTATTGGAAATATGATATTCCAGCTATTTTAATTACCGATACGGGCAGTTATCGCAGCTCACTTCGCCACACCACAGGTGATACTTTAAAAACAGTAAATTTTGAAAAAATGGCACATGTCGTGAATGGCTTGGTTGCACAGATTTTATCACCTTGATGATTGATCGCAGCGCATAAAAAACGCAGCCCTGAATTGAAATAGGACTGCGGTTAAAAGGTCATCCACCTGGAGATATGGATGACCAGACCATGAAGCACACTTCAATCAAAAGCGTCTGATCAATTTATCGGTCTAAATAGACCAAACAAGAAACATACAGCGCGATGTATCTTAAATTTATATATGTGGATGGTTTGCCTATTTTTCAAGGAAATTGAATTAAAAACAGACTATCCATTTTAAAAATAATTAAAAAATTATTCAATTATTTTAAATCCAGAATCTAAATACAACAAAAGAGCACCGAAGTGCTCTTTTGAGATGTTCTATGCTTAAAGCAGAGTAACTTGCTTAATGACGTGCGGCTTTGCCTGCTGCTACTGGCTTCACAATCGGTGCCTTGGTTAAAGGCTTAGGCATACTGGTCAGTGCCAAAGGCAAGATTTCATCAATGCTTTTCACAGCCTTGATTTCCAAACCTTCTTTGACATTGTCTGGAATTTCAGACAAGTCACGCACGTTTTCCTGTGGGATAAATACCAGTTTGATACCACCACGATGTGCCGCAAGAAGTTTCTCTTTCAAGCCACCAATGCGCATTGCACGACCACGTAAGCTGGTTTCGCCTGTCATGGCAATATCAGGACGAATTGGAATATCTGTAAATGCAGATACCAATGCCGTAGTCAATGCCAAACCTGCAGATGGACCATCTTTAGGTGTTGCACCTTCTGGCAAGTGTACGTGTACATCGGTTTCGGCAAATACATTGGCTTCAATGCCTAAACTGTCGGCACGGGTACGCACAACGGTCATCGCGGCTTTGATTGACTCTTGCATCACATCACCCAATGAACCTGTGGTGATGAAATTACCTTTGCCTTTCATGGTTGCCACTTCAATGGTGAGTAATTCACCACCCACTGAAGTCCAAGCCAAGCCATTTACACGACCCACTTCGGCTTCTTCTTCTGCCATACCATAGTCAAATTTGTGTGGACCAAGGTAGTCAGGCAAGTTTTGTGAAGTCACATCTACCTGTAGGTTTTTGGCTTTTTTGCTGACTGCTTCTTTCACCACCTTACGGGCAATTTTTGACACTTCACGTTCCAGACTACGCACACCTGCTTCACGTGTATAGCGCTGCACAATGTCACGAATCGCTTCTTCATGAACCGTCAATTCTTTAGCACGCAAGCCATTATTTTTGATGGCTTTAGGGACAAGATAGCGTTCTGCAATATTCACTTTTTCATCTTCGGTATAACCCGGTAGACGAATTACTTCCATACGATCTAACAGAGCTTCTGGAATATTCATGCTGTTGGCAGTACAAATGAACATCACTTCAGACAAGTCTAAGTCTAGATCTAAATAGTGATCATTAAACTTGTTGTTTTGTGATGGATCAAGTACTTCTAACAAAGCAGATGCAGGGTCGCCACGGTAATCCTGTGCCATTTTGTCAATTTCATCGAGCAAGAACAGTGGGTTCTTCACACCAACTTTAGTCAATGACTGCACAATTTTACCCGGCATCGCACCAATATAGGTACGGCGGTGACCGCGAATTTCCGCTTCATCACGTACGCCGCCTAGCGCCATGCGCACGAACTCACGTCCAGTGGCTTTTGCAACCGATTCACCCAGTGAGGTTTTACCTACACCCGGAGGACCGACTAAGCACAGAATTGGACCTTTGAGTTTTTTCACGCGCGACTGCACAGCAAGGTATTCCACAATACGGTCTTTGACTTCATCTAAACCGTAATGGTCGGCATCTAAAATTTCTTGTGCTTTCGCCAAGTTAATGCTGACTTTGCTGGCTTTGTTCCATGGCGTATCTAAAATTACTTCCAGATAGTTACGTACCACAGCCGCTTCGCTAGATGCAGGTTGCATGGCTTTTAGCTTACGGAACTCAGCTTCTGCTTTTTTGCGGACATGTTCTGGCAAGTCTGCTTCGGCCAGACGTTTTTCAATTTCAGCGACATCATCTTCCGCACCGCCGTTCATATCGGACAGTTCGCGTTGAATGACTTTCATCTTCTCATTCAAGAAGTATTCACGCTGATTTTTTTCCATCTGGCGTTTAACAGAGTCATGCAAGGTTTGCTCAATCTGCTGTTCTTCAGACTGTTGCAATAAATAAGTCATTAACTCGGTCAAGTGAGCTTCAAACTCATCGTGCTCAAGGAATTTTTGTTTGACATCAATATTCAATGGCACACGGGTTGCAACAAAGAACAACAACTGCAATAAATCTTCAATTTTATTGGCAGCAGCAATCAGTTCACGTGCATTGCGTAATTTTGCTTCTGCATATTGCGCAAATAAGGCACGTAATTCTTGCAAACGTGTTGCTTGGGTATTTTCATCCATCGCAACAGTCATTGGGCTCAAGCTGTGTTCTGCAGTCAAATACGCGTCTTCATCAATAATTTTTTCGAGTTTGGCGCGGTATAAGCCTTCAATCAGCACTTTGATACAGTTTTCATCATTTTCGTGATTCACAACTTGCACAATCTTCGCGACAGTACCGTATTGATATAAATTGTCGTGATCAATTTCTTCTGTAAGCGAATCTTTTTGCGCAACTACAAATACTAGATTGTCACTGTTACGAGCCACATCAACTGCATTGATCGATTTTTCACGACCTACAAATAGCGCGATTTGCATGTGTGGATAAACCACCACATCACGTAGCGCTAAAAGCGGTAATACACTTGGAACCTGAGGCTCTAAGGTTTCTTGATTCATAATAATTTCAGACATGGGCACTCCTAATGAGTGACAACGGTGTTGCCATGTTTTTAATAGTGATGGGTATTTTTTAAAATACAAGGGCAGGTCAACACAAATTGTTTAAAAAGTAGCTAAATATGTGATTTTAAATTGATCTATTCAGTCAAAATGATCAATTTAGCGTTTCAAGGTGCGTTTAAACTGTAAAAAATGTTGTGGAGTTAGTAAGGCATCTACAGGTTGATCCCAATTTTCACGTGGCAAGCGTGTATGAATTAGCTGAAAATCATGTGCAATCCCTAAGCGATAAGGATGCTGCGGGGCAGAGGCTAAAGTGCGGTCATAATAACCACCGCCCATTCCAATGCGGGTGCCATGCGTATCGCAAGCCAATAAGGGCATCAAGACTAAATCTAAATGGGAGATGTGTTTTCCGCGACTTGTTCTTGGTTCTTGCATCCCCAAACGATGATGGGCAAAGCGACGCTGACGATATTGTTGTGGGGTGATTTGTACCCACACCAAGTGTTGATTCATATTGCAAATCATGGGCAAATACACTTGTTTGCTATGCGCGAAGCAATATTCAATGATGCGGTGTGTATGAATTTCACCAAAAGCATGTAAATACATACCCACTTTTTTTGCGTACTGAAATTTTGGCAGTCGTATTAGCCGCTGCAAAACAGCTTGCTGTGCGTGTTGCTGTTGGGTGCGCGTGACCGCTCTGCGCTGTTGTCGAAGCTGTTTACGCAAGGTTTTAAGTTCCAACAACTGCATCTCGGCACATCCTTATATTCTTGAGTTTAAATGCTTGAATGGGTATGGGATTACTGTCATTTCATCGACAAAAACAAGCTTTTATCATACTTGGCATTTTAACAGGATGTGATGCTGTATTTCTGTTTATCTGAAAATTGACCTGCTATCGGATAGTCTAGCTCGAACCCTAGACGCAAAATTACAAAAACTCTTATGCTATTGCCCAATCAATGCCACGCCAACAATCTTCAAGATCGCTTCAAGATGGATTAGGCAGGCTTCAGTTAAAAACAACAAATATGTAAAAACACAAGCCAAAACAAAAACAACACTTTCATTTTGCTGTTCAGGGAGAACAAGAACATGAATTATTCCAACAAGGTGTTTAAACATCTACTTCAAGGCGTGCTGGCTTTAGGAAGTTGTGTCAGCGCACAAAGTTATGCAGATTCGACCTATTTACCGCAGCCACCGAATACCCAACAAGTCTTTTTTGTCGGCAATAACTGGGATGGCACAGTGACGGTGATTCACCCTTCACAAGACTTTGGCAAAGTGGGTGTGGTCAATATGATTCCTGACCGCAAAGAGCGTTTATTAGAAATTCATTTAAATCCAGTGAAATTGATTGCCTACACTTACATTCAACAAACTGCAGGTGAGGGCAATGACCAGTTGGTGGATGATATGTATTCCACGCCAGATGGACAGTCGATTGTGGCTTCACGTCCAAGTTTTGCCGATGTGGTATCCATCAACATTAAAACGGGCAAAATTAATTGGCGTACGCCAGTCGAAGGTTTCCGCGCAGACCACATGGCGGTTTCACCAGATGGACAACGTGTTGCTGTGTCGGCATCGTCAGGTAATGTGGTGCATGTTTTAGATATTCATACAGGTAAAGAATTGGGGCGTTTTGCAACAGGGGATAAGCCGCACGAAAATATTTACTTTGCAGGTGGAACGAAAATCTTAAACTCTGCGATTGGTAACGTAGAAACTTCGATGGATGCACAGTGGCAAGATTTTACCAAAGGTAAGCGCTTTATTACCATTGCCGATGCCAACAATTATAAAGTTCTGAAAAAAATTGATTTCCGACCTGCGTTAGATGCCTTTGGACGTAAAGATTTATCCAACTCAGTGCGTCCTATGGTGCTAAGTAAAGATGAAAGCAAACTTTATGCGCAGGTTTCATTTTTTAATGGTTTGGTGGAATACGACTTAAAAACCGATAAAGTCACGCGTATTGGACAATTACCGGGCAGCAGTACAATTCCAAAAGACCGCAGCAAATGGGTAAATGATTCACGTCATCATGGTTTATCCATCAGCGCAGATGGCGAAAAACTCTGTGTGGCAGGCACGATGGATGATTACGCGACCATTGTAGACCGTCAGAGTTTAAAAGCAGGCAAACTGATTCCTGCAGGTAAACCATATTGGGCAACCCGTAGCCCAGATGGAAAAAGCTGTGTGATTTCAGAAAGTGAAACCGATGTGGTAACGGTGATTGACTTTGCTACGGGAGAAAAAGTCCGCAGTGTGCCAGTGGGGAATCACCCACAGCGAGTGCGTTTGGGTTATGCACCAAGCGATTGGTCGACGCCGTAATTTTTAGGCCGATCATAACAGGCAAAGCATGCTAAGGCGCTCAAGACGATATTTGAATTGAGCGCATTTTAGGATGGTTTGCTTATGGAGCATGCACATGAATGGGACTCGATGGCTCGGTATTGGCTTTTTTGTTTTGGCGGTCGCGGTGTTGTTTACCGTGGTGTATGTATTTCAACCACCGAATAAGACTGTTTCGGAAACAGTGTGGGTGAAACCGAACACGGCTTCCACAGAGATAGAAACAACGCAAAGTCTATATTCAGATGAATCTGAAAATGTACTGGAAACAAACGCTATGCTAGAGCGTGCTGCGGTATCTGCAGTTGAAATGCAGCAATTAATCCAGCAACGTGATCAGTTGTATTTAGGCTTTAAGCAAATTAGTACAGGTTTAAGCCAAGGGCAAAAGCCTGATTTAAACCGTGTACAAAGTATGTTGCTACAGCAGGAACAATTGGTACAAGCAGGCGTATTAAGAGCAGAAGATGCAATGAACTATAGCCAGTTTTTAAAGCAAATTTTACCTGAAATTGCAGGGCAAATTGATTTGCATATTTCGCGTTTAAAGCGCCTGAACGTGGTGACAGGTTAAGCCACAGTAAGGTGTGAGTTGCTGTTATAAATACACGATGACGCCATTGTTGCAGTCAATAATGGCGTTATTTTTTTGTCTAAAAAATTCTTTTAATCCACATGTTTTTAAGCCGAATAGCGGCCACTTGAGCTGAATTTATCCATGATTCCTTTGATCAAGCGTTCAATTCATCTTAGAAGAAAGCACACGTATTTTACTGTATTAGACGAAAGTTGTATAAGGCTGTGCCGAATAAATTTGGTTTTTCCTTCCTCTTAAAAACTACAGAAAAAACAAAGTTTAAATTTTTCTTCACCGTATTTTTTATGCTGCGAACAAAGATCATCTTTATTTAAATTGGTATGACCATATGAATAAACAATCCAACCAATATTGACATTTATTTGTATAAAACTATTATTTGTTGCAAATGTTAAGAGTATTTTGATTTTTATCTTAATATTGGTCAGACCAAAATTAGAATTTTATCTATATGCTTAGACCTATGTTTACGTTTGAGTGAGCATTTCAAGGAGATGACAATGCTTCAACATTGGCAACAGATCTACGATCCAATGGCAAATATTTGGATTTCGAGTCTTATTGCATTAATCCCGATTATCTTTTTCTTTCTGGCATTGGCTGTATTTCGCTTAAAAGGAAGTGTTGCGGGAACAATTACGGTTATTTTGGCGTTATTGGTGTCGTTATTTGCCTATGGCATGCCTGCACCAATGGCTTTTGCTTCATTGATCTATGGCTTTTTCTACGGTTTATGGCCAATCGCATGGATTATTATAGGCGCATTATTTTTATATAAAATCTCTGTAAAAACAGGGCAATTTAACATTATTCGCTCATCTATTCTGTCGATTACAGAAGATCAGCGTCTCCAGATGCTATTAGTCGGCTTCGCGTTTGGGACATTTTTAGAAGGTGCAGCGGGTTTTGGGGCGCCAGTGGCAATTACTGCAGCTTTATTGGTTGGTTTGGGCTTTAAGCCTCTATACGCTGCGGGTTTATGTTTGATTGTGAACACTGCACCGGTTGCGTTTGGCGCGATGGGGATTCCAATTATTGTGGCGGGTCAGGTTTCGGGTGTAGAAACCATGGAAATTAGCCAGATGGTGGGGCGTCAGTTACCATTTATGGTGCCTATTGTGCTGTTCTGGATTATGGCAATTATGGATGGCTGGCGCGGTGTGAAAGAAACTTGGCCTGCAGTGTTGGTGGGTGGTGGTGCTTTTGCCATTGCACAATACTTGACCTCTAACTTTGTTGGGCCTGAGTTACCTGACATTACAGCTGCAATTGCCTCTTTGATTAGTTTAACGGTCTTATTTAAATTCTGGCAGCCAAAACACATTTTCCGTTTTAGCGATGCAGACACAAAAGTGGATGCCAACTTGGTTGCAGAACAACAGCGAAAATACAGCATGGGGCAGATTGTTAAAGCATGGTCACCTTTTGCAGTGTTAACGGTGATGGTCACCATTTGGAGTATTAAACCGTTTAAAGATTTATTTGCCAAAGATGGGGCAATGCATGACTGGGTAATTTCCATCAAAGTGCCATTTTTACATCAATTGGTGCAAAAAATGCCGCCTGTGGTTGCTGAAGTTAAAGACTACGATGCAATCTTTAAGTTCGATTGGCTGAGTGCAACAGGGACTGCAATTATGATTGCGGCTGTCATCACCATCATTTACTTAAAAATGAAACCACGTGAAGCGGTTAAAACTTTTGCAGAAACCATCAACGAGCTAAAAACACCAATTTATTCGATTGGGATGGTGTTAGCTTTTGCTTTTATTGCCAATTATTCAGGCATGTCTGCGACTTTGGCACTGGCTTTGTCACACACAGGCAATGCTTTCACATTCTTCTCGCCATTTTTAGGTTGGATTGGAGTGTTCTTGACAGGTTCAGATACATCAGCCAATGCCTTATTTGCTGCCTTGCAAGCCACAACTGCACAGCAAATTGGTGTACCAGAAGTCTTGTTGGTTGCTGCCAATACCAGTGGTGGAGTAACAGGCAAAATGATTTCACCACAATCGATTGCAATTGCCTGTGCGGCAGTGGGTTTAGTCGGAAAAGAATCGGATTTATTCCGCTTTACCGTGAAACATAGTATCACGTTCACCGTTATGATCGGTATTATTATCACTCTACAAGCTTATGTATTCCCATGGATGATTCCATAATCACATGCACAAGAGGATAGCCGCATGAAAGTCTCCGACAAAGTTGTACAAGACCTGCGCACACTGGTTGAAAAAAATCAGATGCAAGTCGGAGACCGATTGCCTGCCGAAAGAAAGTTATGTGAACAACTCGGGGTTTCCCGTTCCTCTTTGCGTGAAGCCATTCAGCAATTGACCAGTCAGGGCATGCTGGTCAGCAAAGTTGGAGCGGGTACTTTTTTGCAACAGTTACCCACCAATTGGTCGCAATATCAAATTGTGCAGCCTTTAAGTAACCTGATTGATGAAGACCCTGCTTATCGTTTTGATGTGCAGGAAGCTCGAATGGTGCTTGAAGGTGGTACGGCATGGTATGCCGCACAGCGGGCAACTGCTGAGGATTTGAAAAACATCCGTGCCTGTTATGAGCAAATCGCCCACTTTCAAATTTTAGGTGATGACGATCAGGCAGCAATTGCCGATGCCAAGTTTCATTTGGCAATTGCCGAAGCATCGCACAATTTGGTGCTCATTCAAATGATGCGTGGCTTATTTGATTTGTTGCAATACAACGTAGTTTTGGGCAGACGCAAAGTCTATACCGAAGCCCACCGTTTCGATCAGTTGCACGATCAACACTTTCAAGTGATGGATGCAATTGAACGCCAGGATCCAGAAGCTGCCCGTTCGGCAGTGTGTGGACATATTGAATTTGTAGTTCAACAAGTACGCATGATAGACGAGGAAGATGCGCGTCGTCAGCGTGCGAGTCGATTAAACAGGATAGCGCCATGATTATTTCTTCTGCGAATGATTACCGCGAAGCAGCGAAACGCCGTTTACCGCCATTTTTATTTCACTATATTGATGGAGGTGCGTACGCGGAACAAACGCTGAAAAGAAATGTGGAAGACCTTTCACAGATTGCCTTGCGCCAACGTGTTTTGAATGACATGTCGGCTTTGAGTTTAGAAACCACCTTATTTAATGAAACCTTGTCAATGCCTGTGGCTTTGGCACCTGTGGGTTTAACGGGCATGTATGCGCGCCGTGGTGAAGTGCAGGCTGCAGTTGCAGCTGACAAAAAAGGCATTCCGTTTACTTTATCTACCGTGTCGGTATGCCCAATTGAAGAAGTGGTGCCTGCCATTTCACGGCCAATGTGGTTTCAATTATATGTATTGCGTGACCGTGGTTTTATGCGTAATGCTTTGGAACGTGCTAAAGCAGCAGGCTGTTCAACTTTGGTCTTTACAGTAGATATGCCTGTGCCTGGCGCACGTTATCGGGATGCACATTCGGGCATGAGTGGTCCAAATGCTGCTATGCGCCGCTATATGCAGGCAGTGATGCATCCAAACTGGGCATGGGATGTTGGCTTACTAGGTCGTCCGCATGACTTGGGCAATATCTCTAAATACTTAGGCAAACCAACAGGACTTGAAGATTATATTGGCTGGTTAGGCAATAACTTTGACCCATCTATTTCATGGAAAGACTTGGAGTGGATTCGTGAATTCTGGGATGGCCCAATGGTCATTAAAGGCATTTTAGACCCAGAAGATGCTAAGGATGCTGTTCGTTTTGGGGCTGATGGAATTGTGGTGTCCAATCACGGTGGTCGTCAGTTAGATGGTGTGCTCTCGACTGCACGTGCTTTACCGCCAATAGCCGATGCAGTAAAAGGAGATCTAAAAATTCTAGTGGATTCAGGTATTCGTAATGGCCTAGATGTGGTGCGCATGTTGGCGATGGGTGCGGATACTTGTATGCTCGGACGTGCCTTTATTTATGCACTAGGTGCAGCAGGTGGGGCGGGTGTGAGTAATTTACTCGAATTGATTGATAAAGAAATGCGAGTCGCAATGACCTTAACGGGTGCTAAAAACATTCAAGCGATTAACTCAGATTGCTTGGTACAACTTGAGCGTGAACTGAAAGGCTAAATTGCCAACAGGAGCGATCAATCCATCAACCGATGCATTTGGCTGAATCGCTTAATTGTATTTTTCACCTTGTTTCAGGACTTGTACACTATGCCACAGACAATTTCTTCTGCAACACAATTTGATGCTGCAGCAACCCTCAAAAACTTGGTCGATATTGTGGGAAAAGCGCATGTATTGACCCATGAATCAGATACTCGTTTATATCGTCAAGGGCGACGTTTTGGCGAAGGACAGGTTTTTGCGGTGGTCACGCCAGGTTCTTTATTGCAGCAGTGGCAAGTGTTACAAGTGGCTGTGGCAGCAGATTGCATTATTATTATGCAAGCCGCCAATACTGGACTCACGGGTGGTTCTACCCCTTTTGGTGATGACTATGATCGTCCTGTAATTTTGATCAACACCCAACGTTTAAAAGGTATTCAGCTCATCAACGATGCCAAGCAAGTGATTTGCTTGCCTGGTGCAACATTGGATGCTTTGGAACAGCAATTGGCGCCGCATCAGCGTGAGCCACACTCAGTCATTGGTTCATCTTGTATTGGCGCTTCAGTGTTGGGCGGGGTATGTAATAATTCAGGTGGTGCATTGGTCAGACGTGGTCCTGCCTATACTGAGTTGGCCTTATATGCACAAGTCGATGCACTGGGCGAGTTGCAACTCATCAATCATTTGGGGGTGAATTTAGGGAACTCGCCAGAAGAAATTTTAACCAAACTTGAGCAACAACAATATCGCCCTGAAGATATTGAATATTCGGAACATTGTTGTGCTTCAGATCAGCGTTACGTGCATGATGTTGCCCAAGTCGATGCCGATACGCCTGCACGGTTTAATGCCGACCCGAGCCGTTTGTTTGAAGCTTCGGGTTCGGCAGGTAAAGTCTGTGTGTTTGCAGTGCGTTTGGATACATTTGAGAAAATTCCGAGTCAGGTGTTTTATATCGGCAGCAATCAGCAGGATGATTTAACCGCGATTCGCCGTTTTTTATTACGTGATTTGCCGCGTGTACCGATTGCTGGCGAGTATATTCATCGAGATGCCTATGACATTGGTGCAGAATATGGCAAAGACAGCTTCTTGTTTATCGAGAAGTTTGGCACCAGTAAAGTACCTGCAGCTTTTGCCATGAAAGATAAAGTTGATGGTTTTCTAACCCGTTGGGGCATGCGTGGATTGTCGGATAAAGTTTTGCAAATGTTCACGAAACTACTGCCAAATCATTTACCAGAACGCATGAACCAATTTCGTGATTTGTATGAACATCATTTAATTTTGCGCATTGAGCAGCAAGATGTTGCGGCAGTACAGCAGTTTTTAATGGATTATTTTATCACGCGCAATTCCGGCAGTTTTTTTCTATGTAATGAAGATGAAGGCCGCAAGGCTTTTCTGCATCGCTTTGCAGTGGCAGGTGCTGCAATTCGTTATCGTGATACACATCGAAATGAAGTGGAAGACATTGTTGCTTTAGATATTGCGTTAAGACGTAATGATCAGCAATGGGTTGAAACCTTGCCCGAAGAGTTGGAGCAGGCGATTATACATAAGTTGTATTATGGTCATTTTTTATGTCATGTCTTTCATCAGGACTATATTATTAAAAAAGGCGTAGACCCGTTGGCGATGGAACATCAAATGTGGTCATTGCTTGATGCACGTGGGGCAGAGTATCCTGCAGAGCATAATGTTGGGCATTTATATGTGGCGAAGCCTGCCTTAAAGCAGCATTATCAAAAATTGGATCCGACCAATTGTTTTAATGTGGGCATTGGGCATAGCTCTAAATTAAAAGCTTGGCGTTAAATAAGGATGAAAACTGAGCAGTGAAACTGATTCTAAGGAAAGATGGATATGTTTAAGTTAGATAGCAAAC
This sequence comes from Acinetobacter sp. YH01004, assembly GCF_013420455.1. Lineage (NCBI taxonomy): Bacteria > Pseudomonadati > Pseudomonadota > Gammaproteobacteria > Moraxellales > Moraxellaceae > Acinetobacter > Acinetobacter sp. YH01004. Next base: position 103,620 of record NZ_VOXZ01000003.1, on the reverse strand, counting down.
TGCTACAGATTTTTTACTATGTATATAAATTAAAAAATGTGTCTGCAGCAGCAGATGCATTGGGCATGAGTCAGCCTGCGGTTAGTAACTGTTTAAATAAAATTCGTCAGCATTTTAATGACCCATTATTTTTAAGGGTTGGCAATGAAATGTTGCCTACAGAGTTGGCGAAACAGATTTTTTCACCGATTAGTGAAATTATTAATAAAATTGAAACGGTCAATAATTTTAAAGTCGATTTTGATCCGACACATTCCGATCAATTATTTACCTTGGCAATGACCGATGTTTCGCATTTGGTTTTATTGCCAAAACTGACCAAGTTTTTAAAAAAATATGCACCTTCAGTGCGGATTAAAATTCGTCCTATTACCCGTGAAACCAGTTATCAAATGGCAAATGGTGAAATTGATTTTGCGATTGGTTTTTTACCTGAGTTAGAGCAGGGTTTTTATCAGCAGCAATTATTTTTACAATATTATGTGGTGATTAGTCGTAAAGATCATCCACGTATTTGTGAAAAAAGTTTAGATGTTGAAGCTTATATTCGTGAATCGCATGTCGATGTAGATACCAGTATAGGTCACTACCATATTGAAAATGAATTAAGCAATCGTGGTTTAAGACGTAATATTCTAATGAGTATCCCAAGTTATTTAGGGGTCGGTTTAATTGTGCAAGAAACCGATATGATTGCGACAGTGCCTTATTATTTAAGTGAGGTGTTATTGGCACGCGGGAATTTACAAGTAGTGAGTGCGCCTTTGAATTTTCCAACCTATCCTGTACGACAATATTGGCATACGTCTTGTCATCACCAAACCAGTCATCAGTGGTTAAGAAAAGTGATTTTTGATTTGTTTAGTCAGCATCCTTAATTAATCGTATTTAAAGTAAAATTTTTATAATTTTTTAAATTATCATTCGCTAATTCCCTCATCTTCAAAAGAGCAGGCTAGGCTGAGGGAATTAGTGATTCTTTTTTATAAGGCAATAAAACTAAATTTCTGCCCACGATTTTGATTGCAGCTATACATTTTCATTTTTCCATTATAAATATCTAAACATTTGCCTGTATCTGCACTACGAATACGCTGACCATCGAGATACCATTTTTGGTTACTTTGTCCATTACAGGTATAAGCAATTACTTCAGCACCATCATGTTTCTGTTTTCCTGCTACATCTAGACATTTACCTTGCACGGTAATGCTTTGATCAGGATGGAAAATAAAATGCTGATTGGTACCATCATGACAATGTGAAGTCTGAATGGAACGTTGATTACTGCGACTAAAATCTACGCAGCGACCATCATAGGTTTTAATTTTGACTTTTTGTTGCCATGTTTGTGCAGGATAAGGCATAGGTGTTGGCATATAAATGGTTTGTTGTGCAGGACGTTCTACAGGTGTACTTGCTGGAATTTGAGGTTGAATGACGATATTGGGAATCTGCCCCGATGCTGTTCCGTCAACTACAATACATGCTGTTAAAAGTGAGCAACTGCTTATAGTGAAAAGTGTCTTAAACATAAGAGAAAACAATTTATTTATTAGGTGGATAGGATAAATTTAAAGCATGGAATAAATATTTATTTTTTGTAATTTTATGAGTAATTGACCCTAAAAATTTATCGAATAGACAAGGTTTTCAGCAAAAAATAAGAACGAAAAAATTCAAGTTGTCTTTATTTGTTATTAGTCGGTGCATTCTTAGGAAGTGTGTGGTAGAAATTGTATTTAGAGGATATATTTCTGATTTAGTTTGTGGTCAGCAACAAGCGAATTATCCAATTTGTTGAATTGAACATCAAAAATTCAACTATATTGCTTTAAAATTATGTGATTGAGTTGTAAAATTATGTGTTAAAGTTGGCAATTGTCACAGTTTTTGAATTTTTGGGGTAGGAACTGTTGAAACATTTTTTACTACGACTTGGATTGGATCTGCGTAAACTTATTTTAATTTCCACAATTTTAAGTGTATCAGGCTTATTTGTCGTAAGTATTTTTATTTTAAATTATGTAATTAAACAACAATTAATTCAAAATTCACTTTCGATCAATGAAAAATATGCAGAAAAAATTGCCACCAGTGCCAATCAACATTTTTCAGATATGCTGCAAGAGTTGGATTATAGTGCACGTTTATTAGAAAAAAAATTTTATAATACACAAGTTAGAAAAGAAGAAGTAAAACGCTTAAAAAATCAATCGAATAATTTTAATAGTGTTTTATTGGTAGAGCAGAATAAACATATTTTAGCTTATGCACCTAATACATTAAAACTTAATTTTAATCAGGCTTATAGTACCATTGGTATTGATGGATCTATTGAAAAAAAGAAAACTTATATTTCATCTCCCTATTGGTCTATAAGTAATAATTTAATCGTCATGATGTCACAACCTATTTATAATAAAACACATCAATATTTAGGCTTAATCAGTGGTACGATTTATTTACAGGAGCAGAACTTGATTAATACCATGCTCAATACTCAGTATGATTATAAAAAAAGTTATATGTATGTGATTGATCAACATAATCGTATTATTTTTCATCCAGATAAAAAGCGAATTGGTGAAAAAATTATCAATAATACAGGTTTGGATTATATTAATAAGAATACAAAGGGATCAATTCGTTTAAAGAATAGTTTAGGTATAGATAATTTGGCGGGTTTTGCACATATTCCAAGTGTAAATTGGATTGTAGTTTCTCAGCAGCCCACAGATGATTTACTTGCACAAGCTAATACGCTGATTTTTAAAGTATCGATTGGAATCTTCATTTTTTACTTTTTTATTTTTTTATTGATTTGGTATATCTCAAGCTTTATTTCTTCACCTTTGAACCGCTTGGCACGTATGGCAAGTATGCTCAATCATGCGGACATTGAAAATAAAATTAAAGAAGTTGATCCGTGGTATTTCGAGGTTTTAAAGTTTAGAACCTCATTATTAATGAGTTCGGAAACCTTTAGTGATCGGATTGCGGAGTTAAAACATCGTGTCAATACGGACCCATTAACAGGTTTATATAACCGTCGTGGTATGCAATTATTTTTAAATGAACTGCTAGAGACTCGTACCGAATTTGCAGTATTAGCCATTGATATAGATTTTTTTAAGCAAATTAATGATCAGTATGGGCATGATCAAGGTGATGTGGTACTTAAAACGCTCGCGCAAATAATGCTAACTAATTTTAGGGAACAGGATGTTTGCTGTCGTAGTGGCGGTGAAGAATTTCTAGTTTTAATGACGACTGCAGATGCAAATGTGGTGTATAAAGCTGCAGAGCGGCTTAGAAAAACCATGCAGGAAACTACGATTAATCAGATGGGTCAAATCACCATCTCTGTTGGCATCGCTTTTTGGCCTCGAGATGCAGAAGATGTTTCTGATGTACTGAAACTTGCAGATAATAAATTGTATGAAGCTAAACATGATGGGCGTAATTGCACAAAGTCTACGGCCGTATGAGGATTTGGAAAGATTCTTCTTTAGCTGACACGGAGGTATGCTTTGGAAAAAGATCAAGATCCAACGATAGTGGTTGAAGACAGTCCTGAACAAGAAAAATATGAACTTTTGAAAGAAAAGCTGAAATACAAACAGGCGGAGCGCGAAAATTCTAAAAAAATTGATCATAAACAAGTACGGTTGAACATTCAAGCGGATGCCTTACCAAGCAAAACCTTTTTTATAATGAATGCTTTGGCAGCGATTATTGCGGGCTATGGTTTATTGTCAAATTCAGCCGCAGTGGTGATTGGTGCAATGCTGGTTGCGATGATGCTAGGCCCTATTTCAGGTATGGCTTTAGCATTTATTGATAATCGATGGTTGTTTTTTAAAACAGCATTTAAAACCTTAGTTTTAGGTGTGTCGATGATTGTCAGTATTGGCATCATTTTAGGTCTTATCAATATTAACTTACCTATCACCCATGAAATTCTGTCTAGAACTCAGCCTACCATTATGGATTTAATGATTGCACTTGCGGGTGGTGCAGCAGGGGCATTTGCAGCCGTTTCACCACGTCTGTCTGTGGCTGTTGTTGGCGTTGCAGTTGCGACTGCTTTGGTACCGCCGCTGGTTGCAAGTGGCATATTAATTGCGCATCTGGAATGGAAACATGCAGCAAATGCTCTGCTGTTGGCACTGACCAATATTGTTGCTATTCAAATTAGTTCTTCACTGGTGTTATGGGCAGCAGGTTTTAGACGCGGTTCAGATGAAGAAGTAAATAGCACAGTAATTGAATTTATTAAAAGAAATATCGTGAGTCTTTTAGTACTTTTTGCGCTGGGTATCTATTTAAGCTTTAACTTTATGATGATGTTAAATAAACAGATGTATGAACATCAGGTAGAAAGCTTGATTGAAAGTCAATTTAATCAACATAATAATTTGATTGATACGGTGCAGTTTGATCGGCGTAAAGAGATGACTTTAATTCGCGTAGTCTTGCGTGGAGATATAGCGCCAAAACCTCAACAGATTTCTGCATTGAATCAAAAATTAGCACAAGACCCACGTGGAAAACCAAGTGTGGTTCAAGTGCGCTTTATTCCTGTGCAAATTATTCAAGCCAAAGAAAGTCCTGATTTTGATATTAAGCAAGTTGAAGCCGAGCAATTGATACAACCTTAGATTCAACAATAAGAAATTGATGGTATTTACAGCTTACTTTAGATGGAGTCTTATTATTCAATAGGCATTCATAATGTTACATATTACACAGATTTAATTTAATAGTCTCAAAAGGTTATATTTAAGCCAATTTTAAGCTAAGTGACTTAACATCGGATTTATTTCAAATCAGATTCACTATGCTTCCACGCTCTCCTTACAAAGGCACTTCTGGTTTACAAAGGATTTTGAATGCCACAAGCTATTCTTTGGCAGGGTTTAAAGCCGCCTTTCAAAATGAAGCGGCATTTCGGCAAATCATTCTGATTAATTCACTGCTGATTCCACTCAGTTTTTTCATGCCTGTTAGTCGTGTCGAACAAGTGATCATGATAGTGGTGTGTTTACTTGCCATCATTGTCGAACTGATTAATTCAGCCATTGAAGCTGTGGTCGATCGTGTTTCAATTGAGCAACATCCCTTGTCTAAAAATGCCAAAGATATGGGCAGTGCAGCGCAATTTGTTGCTTTGGCAATTATCGCATTGACTTGGGGTGCATGCCTGATTTCTGCTTAATTCCTTAAAAAACAAGCATAAAACAGACTTTAAAATAGATAGTGAGTTGAGTATTCCTCATGCGGCATCAGCATTCAAAATTTTTACTTCTTCAAGCAATTTTACTCCTTCTGAGTTTGCTGATATTGCTCAATTTCTTTAGCGTTGCAGGCAGGCTAGATTTATACCTCATTCAACCCTTTGTGGATGCTCATGCAGAATTTCCACTTCGACAAGACTGGGCATTGGCTGTATTAAATCATCGGTATGTCAAATATATCCTGATTGCAGTATATCTGAGCTATTTGCTGGCTTGGTTGCTGTCTTTCAGATTTCAAAAATTACGTGCTCGTCGTTGGGAGTTTGGCTATTTCTTTTGGATGGCGGTGATTTCAACCAGTGTGATTGCAATACTTAAATCGCAGTCGGCACATGCTTGCCCGTGGGATATGAGCATTGCCACAGCGCATGGCGTTTGGTGGGATTTAAGTGCAACGGCAGGGCATTGTTTTCCTGGTGGGCATGCCTCAAGTGGTTTTGCTTTATTGGTAGGATATTTTGTTTATCGGGTTGCTCAACCTAAACGTGCTTATTTTTTCTTAATTGCAGCATGTATTTTAGGCATGGGGATGGGCTGGGCGCAAATGATGCGCGGGGCACATTTTTTTAGTCATAATCTTTGGACAGGCTGGATTACTTGGTGTTTGAATGTGGTTGCCTATGCATTCTTGGCGCATAAATTGCACACTCAAAATCTAACTTAAAACCCGATCTTAACGCATCGGAAATTTAACCTGCACACATAAACCACCTAAACTGGCACTTTTAGAAAACTCTAAACTTGCACCTAAGCGTTGGGTGGCTTTATCTACAATAGATAAACCTAAACCACTACCAATTTCCGCATGGTTATGAATACGGTAAAAACGCTGTCGAATTTGATTGAATAGTGCGGGGTCAATGCCTGCACCACTGTCTTCAATTTGCAAAATTGCATGTTGTTCTTGCTGAAAAATAGTCACATTAATCACGCCTTGTTTGGGGGTATATTTAATCGCATTATCAATTAAATTATAAATAATGGAAGTAAAGCAGAACTTTGTCCATGAATATTCAACTCTTGGCGTTGTTCGACACCTAAATCAATATCTTTTTGCAATGCCAATTGAATGAGCTGTTCCACACAGGCAATGGTCATTTGATTTAAAGATAGGGTTTGATCGTTTTCAATTAGACTATCTGAGGCATCTTGCTTGGCTAAGCTTAATAACTGATTGACTAAATGCTGTAAACGCAAAACCCCTTGGCTTAAATTATTGAGGGCATCACTATGTGGAAATTGCTGCAATAAAATTTGTACTTGTAAATTGAGTGCAGTGAGTGGGGTACGTAATTCATGTGCAGCATCGGCAACGAACTGGCGCTGTTCCTGCTGTGCGGCAGAAATTCGCGTAAATAACTGATTCATTTCCTGAATCGTGGGTGCAAGCTCGACAGGATAATCCAACATGTGAATCGGGCTGAGATCCTGCGCTTTACGACGTGCCAATTCGCTTTTAAAGTTATTTAGTGGTTGAAAATTATGACGAATCAGCCAACCCAAAGCCAAAAGGGCAAAGGGTAAAAATATTGCATAGGGAATAAACATATTTGCCGCTAATTCTAAAGCTAAATATTGGCGCACAGAGTTTTGCTGGCTAATTTGAATCTGTAGGGTTTCTTGCGGCAAAATATAGGTATGCCACAGTCCAACTTCGGTTTGATGATTATAAAACCCTGGTTTTTCTACGGGTTGTAGCAACACATCTTGAGGGTGTAATTGTGTTGTAGCATCGTCATATGACCAAATATCGACAAATAAGTCTTCTTCGCTATATCTCTGATTTAAATCGATTTGGCTCTGTGTAGGTTCAGGATGGTTCGCTGCAATGCGTTCTGCCAAACTTTGCATTTGTGCATCTAAAATTTCATTCATTTCTTCTAGGGCAATTCGATACGCTGCAAATACCAAAACGCAGCCCAACATGACACTAAAGATAGAAACATAAACAATCAGACGTTTTTGCAAAGAGTAGGATTGCATTAAATTTGCCCTAAACGGTAGCCCAAACCACGAATGGTACGAATAAAGTCCTTGCCAAGTTTGGCGCGTAAATGGTGAATATAGACTTCAATGGTGTTGCTGCTGACTTCACTGTCAAAATCATATAATTTATCTTCTAAATTACTTTTAGAGAAAATTTTATTAGGGTGGCTGACCAAAGCCATTAAAATTGCCCATTCACGATTCGACAATTCGATATATTCACCTTTGAATTTTGCCAAATGTTGTTCGGTATCTAAGACTAAATCGCCATAACTTAAAATATGTGCGGTATCGTTTACAGGATTTTGTGCGCCGCTACGTCTGAGCAGGGCATAAATTCGCGCCAGTAATTCATCAAATTCATAGGGTTTAATTAAATAATCATCTGCACCCTGATTTAAACCATCCACCCGTTGTTGCAATTGATCACGCGCAGAAATAATCAGCACGGGCAATTGTGGATGTAACTGGCGAATGTTTTTTAATACCTGCATGCCGTCCATCATGGGTAAGCCTAAGTCCAGCAACACCAACTGGATATCTTGCTGCTCTAATTGCTTTAAGCCATCAATCCCGTTGTTCCCCCAAGTAACATCAAATTGCTGTAACTTGAGCAAGGTTTGGGTCGATTCGGCAATCATAAAATCATCTTCAATGATTAATATTTTAGGCATGTGATGACTCGTGCTGCGGTTGAGTGGTAGATGGGGCAGAACATTGATTCAGCATATCATTTTTCGGATCAATCACTTGGCTTTTTACATCTAGTAAGCTCAATAAACTTGGGAAAAGATTGTCCTGACTCAATGCTGCTTGGCGTTGTGCTTTTAAGCAATTCACTTGCGCGGAATTTTGTTGTTGCCAAGCTTCTGAAAACCACATCAGCATCGGTACATGAGTTTGTTGAGTCGGTGCCATAGAATACGGTGCGCCGTGTAAATATAAACCATGCTCGCCTGTCGATTCACCATGATCAGATAAATACCAAAAACCAGTTTGATAGTGTTTTTGTTGCTCTAAAGTTTGAATCAACTGACTTAAAACATGGTCGGTATACACAATCGAGTTGTCATAGGTATTGCGTAAGGCATCGGCACTGCAACCCTGAATCGCATTGCTGTTACACGTCGGTTGGAAGGGTTGATAAGCTACGGTTGAGCGTTTGAAATAAGCAGGTCCATGACTGCCCATTTGGTGCAAGATAATTAAATGTGAACGTCTGTCTTTCGAGTCAAGCTGAGCAAGATAAGCCTGTAAACTGTCCACTAAAATTTCATCTAAACATTCACCGCTAGCATCACACCATTTTTGTTTTAGTTCTGCAGGAATTTAATATTGCTGCACCCGATCACAGGCACCTTTACAGCCTGAATTGTTATCAATCCAAGTGACTTGATAACCTGCACGCTGAGCAATATCCAGTAATCCTTCACGGTGACTTGCCAGTTGTTCATCATAATTTTGGCGTGGCATCCCCGAGAACATGCACGGCACAGAAACAGCCGTGGCTGTACCACAAGAGCTGACTTGAGTGAAATTAATCACAGGCAGCTTAGAGAGTTCAGGGTTGGTATTTTTTGCGTAGCCATTCAGCGAGAAGCTTTCAGCACGTGCAGTTTCACCAACCACCAACAGCATAATTTTGGGTGCTGTGCCTGTTTGCGCACGTTGAATTAAATGTGCATCTTCACCATAGCGCAGCAGCGGCAAATTCTGTTTGGGTGCTTTCTTTTTATAATACGATAGACTAGAGGCAATCGCATTTTGTGGAGAAAGCATGCCTTTTAAATCACGATGCTCGCGGAAGATTGCAGCATAATCCACATAAAAACAGAACAATAAACCCAAAATCAGCACAATCGAAACTACACTGCCTAAAGTCTTTTGCAGTAATTGACGGGCAAAATGAGTCGGCTGAATTTTAACAGACCACACCAAGACCAATGGCAATAGTACAAACAGCACACTCCAAACCACTAAGCGTACAGACAAAAGATCACGTACTTCACGTACATCGGTTTGCAGCATATTTTGAATTTGGTCTGCGGTAATCACTACGCCCAAGCTATTAACAAAATAAGCGCTGAATCCACCGACTACAATCAAAATACTGGCTAATATTTTGGCATTCCAACGCCAGTTTAGCCATTGCAGCAACAGATGATACGCCGATACGATGACGATCACAGTTGCAATCAATAAGCCTATGGCTTTAATGCCCTGATAAGGTGTGAATTGTTGAATTTTCTCATAAAATCCATAGTTCAATACCAAGCCTAACCATAGGGCAAGCAGTAGATTGAAATAGAATAAAGAAATCGGTTTTTGCCAAAAGCGTAGTCGGGCAAAGATAGATGGAGCAAGTGGTGATTCGGGCTGCTTAGACATTGTCAATGATTCAAAAGACTTTAAGATGCTTTAGTTTAAAATTTGAAACTTAAAACTGACTTAAAATTGTGGGCTGAATCTGTTGTAGTTTTATTTGATTAACTTTGAAGATAGAAGTTTTAGAGATATAAACTTTGCATGGATAAGCTGTTCATTCATGTTATTTCTGAAGCTTGCCCTATCTCTGAATATATTTTTATCCAAAGATAGGGCAGAGATTTACACTGAATTTCCTAGATTTTTTAAGCCACAGCGACATGGAACATTGAACCAATCCACGCACTGAATACCATGGCGACAATACCCCAGATCATGACACGCAATGCACCTTTCCACATACTTGCGCCACCGACATAGCTGGCAAGCGCACCCATAACCCCTAGACTGATTACACCGACCAACATCACGCCTTTGTCTAACAGATGTTCAGGTAAGAGTAAAATAGACACCAACGGGAATAATGAACCTACAGTAAATGCCAATGCCGATGAAAAAGCTGCCATAAATGGCTGCGCTGAGGTGTGTTCTAAAATACCAATTTCGTCACGGGCATGGGCATCTAGAGCATTGTGAGCAGTCAGTTGTATGGCAACTTGTTCTGCCAATTCGGCATCTAAACCACGAATCATATAAATATTGGTGAGTTCTTTTAGCTCATGCTCTGGATTGAGTTTTAATTCGCGTGCTTCCATCGCAAGGTCATTTTGTTCAATGTCTTGTTGAGATTTCACCGAAATATATTCACCTGCTGCCATAGAAGCAGCGCCCGAAATTAAGCCTGCAATACAGGTAATTAACAATGTTTGAGAAGATGCACCACTGGCTGCCATCCCCACGACCAAACTGGTCACAGAAATGATCCCATCGTTCGCACCCAATACTGCAGCACGTAACCATCCAGACCGTTCAATATAGTGTTTTTCGAGGTGGTAAGAATGTGGCATAGATCAAACTCTCTTGTTATTCAATTTTCGTTTATTGATGTGTGATATAGCATAAATCATTCTAAAAAATTTATCGTTTAAAAATGAGAGGTATTTCACAAAATAGATGAAGTCGTAATGTGGTTTTTGAGTTTGAGCTTGGAGTTTTTTATAAAATTTCCTTAAATTTCAACCTTTAAATGCCTTAAAAAATGATCAATAGCTTGTAAGATGATAAAAGAGATTGATTCAATCAGGCTTGCAAGTAAATAGGAAATATCGTGATGTCTTTTCAGAATATTGTCGTACCTGTAGTGAGCGAAGTCAGTCTAAAAACCATTCATCGGTTGGGTGCAGGGTAAAGTATGCCTAAATTATCTCGTGACTTAGTATCGCCAGACGTATTTGACTTAAAGTCATTTATTTCTCCTCGCATTAGGGGTGGATGTCGCACTTGCAGAAGTCATACGTGGACACGGTACAATTTATGATGCAGAAGTCTGTGATGCTGCGGTTCGTTTAATTAATGAAAAAGGGTATGAATTACCGCGCTAAAATATGCGTAATGAATAGTGCTAAAACTTGATTGTTGTGCAGTTTATCGGAGAGATTCTTAAAAAGTGTTAAATTTATCTCGTAAATTATATAGAATGCTCACTAATTCAAATTGTGTTTATATATAATACGCTCCCATAAAGTAACAGATATTCCAAGTTTCCCCCCACACTTCCCCAAAGTGTGAGTTTTTTTATGCTATGTATTAAAAAAGATAGGGATGTAGATTTCCTAAGTTAAATTTAAGCTGACAGATACAACAATGGTTTCTAACAAGTGGATAACTGTCAGGTCTTGTTTGAATGGGGGAAGCTTAATTCCAAATCACTTCCCCAATTCAATATCTTTCAAAATCACACAATCTGCCTGTTCATCGCCAGAGCAATGATCTGCAGAGCTTTGCAACCAGTTCGCCATTTCCTGTAATTGCGTAATCTTCTGTTTTAAGGTTTCAATATGTTTAAGCGTGAGTTGCTTCACTTCTGCACTTTGTCGGTCAGCATTTTTCCATAAACCTAGCAATTCTTTCATTTGCTCAGAAGAAAACCCCAAATCCCGTGCATGCTTAATAAAAGACAAAGTTTTTAAATCTTGCTCAGAATAAATCCGATAACCCGAAGCAGAGCGTTTGGCGGTATCCAGTAAACCAATTTGCTCATAATAACGAATCATTTTGCTGGAAATACCCGATAGCTTAGAGGCTTGACCAATATTCATGTGACTTCTCTCATAAAAAGGGCGTAGAGCAATCTTCTAAACCCTTTTGTATGTTGCATTTAAATCTGTGCTGCTTGGAAATATTTTAAACGGAGCGCATTACCCAATACAAACACTGAAGATAATGCCATCGCGCCCGCAGCAAAAATAGGCGAGAGCAAAATACCTGCAAACGGGTATAGCACGCCTGCAGCAATTGGAATCAAGGCAATATTATAAATAAATGCCCAAAACAGATTTTGACGAATATTGCGGATAGTGGCTTTACTCAAAGCAATTGCATTGGGCACACCTTGTAAATTGCCCGACATCAATACAACTTCGGCTGCTTCAATCGCAACATCTGTACCTGTACCAATCGCAATTCCAACATCGGCTTGTGCCAAAGCAGGGGCATCATTAATACCATCACCCACAAAAGCCACACGTCCAAATTGCTGTTGTAATTCACGTACAACATCGACCTTGCCTTCAGGTAAAACCTCGGCCACCACATGATCAATCTGTAAACGTGCAGCAATTGCCTGAGCCGTATGTCGGTTATCTCCCGTAATCATCGCCACTTTTAAACCCAGTTGATGCAACGCTGCAATAGCAGCAAAAGTCGTGTCTTTAATTGGGTCTGCAACGGCAACAATGGCTGCCAGTTGTTGATCAATCGCCATATAAATTGGTGTTTTGCCTTCTTGTCCTAAACGTGCAGCTTCTGCATTAAAAGCGCTAACATCTAGCCCAATTTGTTGCATATAACGGTCTGCACCAATCTGAATACGTTGACCATTCACCAGTGCTTCAATACCTGAACCTGTGATGCTGTCAAATTCGGTAACAGGCAGTAAACTGACTTGCTTTTCTGTTGCAGCTTGCACAATCGCCAATGCAATGGGATGCTCAGATTTCGCTTCTACCGATGCTAAAAGTACAAAGACCTGATCTGCATCAAAACCCGATTGCACATGAAAATCGGTTAATGTCGGTTTGCCTTCGGTGAGCGTTCCTGTTTTATCCACCGCGACCACTTTAACATCTTGCAAAAGCTGCAAAGCTTCGCCTTTACGAAACAGCACGCCCATTTCTGCGCCACGACCTGTTCCCACCATAATTGAAGTCGGTGTGGCTAAACCCATCGCACATGGGCAGGCAATAATTAGAACAGCGACTGCATTGACTAAACCAAAGGTTAGGGTAGGTTCTGGGCCAAAAATAAACCACACAATAAAAGTAAGTGCAGCCAATAACATCACGGCAGGTACAAACCACATGGTCACTTTATCCACCAAGGCTTGAATAGGTAATTTAGAGCCTTGCGCTTGTTCGACCATACGAATAATTTGCGCCAACACCGAAGCTTCACCAATGGCAGTAGCACGAATATTTAGTGTGCCATTTTGGTTGATGGTACCGCCTACAACTTGATTGCCTATTTGTTTGGCTACAGGAACAGGCTCACCTGTAATCATTGACTCATCTATATAACTATGACCTTCGATCACTTCACCATCTACAGGAATGCGCTCACCTGGGCGGATTTCGACAATGGTATTGGAGCTGACTTCCGCCACTGGCACTTCAATGATTTGACCATCCCGATGAATACGTGCAGTTTTAGCTTGCATGCCAATTAAATGCTGAATGGCTTGCGAGGTGCGACCTTTGGCTTTGGCTTCAAAATAACGACCCAGCAAAATCAAACTGACAATCACTGCCGCAGCTTCATAATAAACATGCACTGTGCCTTCGGGTAAAAGCTGCGGCATAAACGTTGCCACCAATGAAAAACTGTATGCAGCCAAAGTTCCTACCGCCACCAAAGAGTTCATATCAGGCGCAAAATGTAACAGCGCTGGAATCCCTTTTTGATAAAAACGACGTCCTGGTAACAGCAGCACCAATGTGGTTAAAGCAAATTGAATCAACCAACTTTGTTGTTGCCCAATATTGTGCATCACCCACATGTGAAAGGCAGGAATCATGTGTGATCCCATTTCCAGAATAAACACAGGCAAGGCTAAAATCAGTGAAATTACTAAATCACGTTTCAGTTGTTGCTGTTCCAGATTCTTTTTATCGTGTTGTTCGTTAGAGTCGTGTTGCAGCAGTTTGGCGTCATAACCTGCTTTTTGAATCGCTCGAATCAGGTCTTGGCTAGAAACAGTGGCATTCGGCTGAATCCATGCATGTTCAGTCGCCAAATTGACATTGGCTTGTTCTACACCAGGCACTTTCTTTAAGGCTTTTTCGACACGTGTTACACACGAAGCACAAGTCATGCCATCAATAGACAGTTCGATTGGTTGAATGGCAGCTACATCAAAACCTGCACGTTGCACTGCCTTAATGAGCAGTGCACGGTCTAAAGGTTGCGATGCGTGAATCAGTGCTTTTTCTGTTGCAAGATTCACTTCAGCTTTTTCTACACCATCGACTTTTTTTAAGGCTTTTTCGACACGCCCGACACATGAGGCACAGGTCATGCCTTCTATAGACAAAGTTTCCTGATAGGGAGAGGCATTTGGGTGTTTTGCGTCCATGGTCGTCTCTATAATTTGGAGGATGTGTTTAGCATATAGATTGACACGATGGTAAGGTCAAGTAAATTTTAGCCCAAAATAGGCTTGACCTTGCCAGCATGGTAAGCTTTAAACTACAGTTCAACAAAGGCAGAAGTGTGGAGTTCGCAATGAAACTATTGATTGAAAATATGACTTGTGGCGGTTGTGCACGTGGTGTCACGGCAACCATTCAAGATGTTGATCCTGCTGCAAAAGTTGAAGTCGATTTAGCGACTAAAATTGTGACCGTGGAAAGCACTGCAACTGTAGATCAAATTACGGCTGCATTGGCAGAAGATGATTTTCCTGCACAAGTTCAATAAAACTGCATCATCTAAGAAGCTCCAATGTGTGAGCTTATCGTAAGGTCAATTGGTCAACTGACGAATTGACCTATTTTTTTGCCTGCCGATTTTTTCTCGTTGTTTTTTGATGTGACCAACTGAATACATTTTGATCACGAAGATGCTAAACCAAGCCAATCAGAAGCTGAGATTTTCTAACTTCAAGCTGAGTTTCATTCATTCAGGGCTGAAATCTACTGAATGAACTATGTGCTGTCCTCTAAAATATACTCTTCAATATTTATCGGAATAAAAATATTTTTTGGTTTTAACTTGTTGTTATTGAAATATTTATTTTAATTTTTAAATTTAAGGGATAACAGAAAAACCATCATTTTTAGATGTTTTGCTGCATATTTTAAATTAAGGTGAATAAAATTCACTTTGGATTGAGGTTAAATCATTTTTATTCACTTTGTCGTTCCAGTATAAATACCCTCATTCAGAAATTTTAACTTTTTAAATTTGGGTAGTAGATCATCATGACAAAGCCATTCACCTGTTCAATTAAACGTATTCGTTTTGACGAAAACTATGAACCTGCTAACAACACGCGTTTAACCACCAATTTTGCAAATTTGGCGCGTGGTGAAAGCCGTCAGGAAAATTTACGCAGAACTTTAGCGATGATCAATAATCGTTTTAACTCGCTGGCATCTTGCGATAACCCAAAAGGTGATCGTTATTCGCTTGAAATCGACATTATTTCTGCAGAAATTGATATTGAAGGAAATGGCAAAACTTTTCCATTCATTGAAATGCTAAAAAGTACGATCACAGATCATCAAACAAATGAACGTATTGAAGGCATGATTGGCAACAGTTTTTCATCGTATGTTCGTGATTATGATTTTAGTGTGGTCTTGCCAGCATTAGGCTGCAAAGTAAATGAAAAGCCTGAAAGTTTTGGTGATTTACATGGCAAGCTTTATCAGCATTTGGTCAGTTCAGCAGTGTTCCAAGCTGAGTTTCAAAAACAACCTGTGATTTGCCTGAGCGTATCAACCACAAAAACTTATTATCGTACGACCAATGTGCATCCTGTCTTAGGTACAGAATATAAAAATGATGAATATTCAAGAACCGATGACTATTTTGAAAAAATGGGTTTAACCGTGCGTTACTTCAAACCTGAAAATAGCAATGCACCGCTTGCGTTCTATTTTTCTGGCGATTTACTGCATGATTACACAGATTTTGAGTTGATCAGTGCCATCAGTACTATGGAAAGTTTCCAGAAAATTTATCGTCCTGAAATTTATAACACCAACTCACCTGCAGGCGAGGTCTATCAGCCAAGTTTGAATTATCAGGATTATTCATTAACCCAAGTTGTATATGACCGTGTTGAGCGAGGTCAGTTGGCAGTCAAGCAGGGCAAATGGACTGAAGAAAACTTTATCAAGCCTTATCAAGATATTCTTGAACAATGGGCTGCCAAGTTCGTGCCGCTACATGCTGCCAATCAAGAACGTGTTGCTTAACTTAAAATACAGATAGAAGATTCAAAATGGCTATTTTATTACCGACCTCAACGGCTGGCAGTTTACCTAAACCTTCGTGGCTCGCAGAACCTGAAAAGCTTTGGTCAGCTTGGAAATTAACAGGGCAAGAATTACTGGACGCAAAACAAGATGCGCTACGTCTATCACTGCATGAACAACAGCAAGCAGAGATTGATATTGTGAGTGATGGGGAGCAAACCCGTCAGCATTTTGTCACCACCTTTATTGAACACCTTGAAGGTGTCGATTTTGAAAAACGTGAAACAGTCAAAATTCGTGATCGTTATGATGCCAGTGTCCCTTCTGTGGTGGGTGCAGTTTCTAGGCAAAAACCAGTCTTTGTTGAAGATGCCAAATTCCTGCGTTCACTGACAGATCAACCCATCAAATGGGCGCTGCCTGGTCCTATGACCATGATTGATACTTTATACGATGCGCACTACAAGAGCCGTGAAAAACTGGCGTGGGAATTTGCCAAAATCCTGAATCAGGAAGCGCGTGAACTTGAAGCAGCAGGCGTGGATATCATCCAGTTTGATGAACCTGCGTTTAATGTGTTTTTTGATGAGGTGAATGACTGGGGCGTGGCAACATTAGAGCGCGCGTTAGAAGGTTTGAAATGTGAAACAGCCGTGCATATTTGCTATGGCTATGGCATTAAAGCCAATACCGATTGGAAAAAAACACTCGGCTCAGAATGGCGTCAATACGAAGCAGTTTTCCCAAAACTACAGCAGTCTAATTTGGATATTATCTCACTGGAATGTCACAACTCACGTGTTCCGATGGATTTGCTTGAACTTATCCGTGGTAAAAAGGTGATGGTGGGTGCGATTGATGTCGCAACGAATACGATTGAAACAGCCGATGAAGTTGCAGATACATTGCGCAAAGCATTGCAATTTGTCGATGCTAACAAGTTGTACCCATCGACTAACTGTGGAATGGCACCATTGAGTCGTCAGGTTGCACGAGGCAAGTTACAGGCTTTGGCTGCTGGTACGAAGATTATTCGCCAAGAATTATCTAGTTAAGCGTTCGATCAGGCGAAGTGAATTCAAGCCAAGTGAATTTAAGTTAAGTGAATCAGGGATGCTTTTTCAGGCAAAAAGCATCCTTTGAACTTTCTAAAAAAGTTGAGTGTTGGAATACGGTGATGGTTAAAGCAACAGACTTCAAAAATGCAATGTCTTTCTTATCAAGTGCAGTCAATGTAGTGACGACAATGGGAGATGCAGGACGTCATGGTTTTACTGCATCTGCGGTATGTAGCGTGACAGATACACCGCCAACATTATTGGTGTGTATGAACAAATCATCGCGTTCTCATCTCAGTTTTTTAGAGAATAAAGTGCTGTGTGTGAATGTGCTAAATGCAGAACAAGAACATCTTTCTAATGCATTTGCCTCATCAAAATTGAGTTCCGATGAGCGTTTTAAGCAGGCTGAATGGGCAGCTTTGGAAACAGGTGCTCCTATATTAAAAAATGCATTGGTCAGTTTTGATTGTGAAATTTCACAAATTCAAGAAGTGGGGACGCATACTATTTTTATTTGCCCAATTGTTGCTATTCAAAAAAATCAACAAGATCAGGCGTTGGTTTATTTTAATCGTCACTATCATCAAGTTGGTGAAACTGAGTTTGTTTAATTCGCTATAAAATATTGCAATATGCGATAATCAGTTTATACTTGATTTATAGCAAAATGCGATAAAATATTATGCATGTGATCACCCACGCTAGAATTATAGAGGCAATGCACAAGTGGCCACAGGCTGAAACAGCACTCGATGGTTGGTATCGAATTATTAAGGCAAATGATCCGAAAGACTTTGCCGAAATGAAGCAGTTATTTCCAGCAGTTGATAAAGTTGGAAAGTTTCATGTATTCGATATTGGTGGGAATAAGATTCGACTTATTGCTGTTGTGATGTATCAGGCAAAGCGTGTGTATATTCGTCATGTGTTATCCCATAAAGAATATGACAAAGGTCATTGGAAGGAGGATTAGTATGAACGCAATGATTAAACAGGCTGTAGATCACTGGCACTACGTTGCTCCTTTGCTGAGTAAACCAGAAAATGAAAAAGATTTTCATGCACTTGTCGAGGCTTTAGATGAGCTTTTAGATATTGTTGGTGATGATGAAACGCATCCTTTAATGGGGCTGATTCATCAACTCGGTGACTTGGTTTCTGTTTATGAAAATGAACACCTGCCTATTCCTCATGGAGATGGTCGTGCTGCTTTAGCTTTTTTGATGGCGCAACATGGATTAGGTCAATCTGACTTGGCAGAGGTTGCAACTCAATCTGTGATTTCGGAGATTTTAAGCGGCAAACGCCAGTTGAATATTCGTCATATTAAAGCGCTGTCTGAGCGGTTTAAGGTTTCTGCTGATACATTTTTCTAAACGATTTTATATTTTTTAGACATTTTATTTTTAGATATTTAAAAATAAATAGCTCCGAAGATGCCGCTGCATGTCGTTACCCTGAACCCGAAAAAGTTCAAGGCGGACGCGACGCATACTTGCTGGGTTTCCCATACGAGATGGGCATACGCTCTAAATATGCAGAACACAATCCTAAGATTTAAGTATCGGCAGGGATATAGACTCGCTGGCGAACACCTCAGAGTTAGAATTAGTATAACCCATCTCAGTTGCTTGGCAACTCATGTTCACGAATTAACTATAAAGATAGAGCTTGTTTGCATAGCCTTTATGCAAACTTAAGTCAAAAAAACACCACTTAAGTAAGGGCTTCAACTTCTTGCAAAATGGTGCTGAGTAAACGCTCACAATGCTCATAATGCTGCAAAGATTTATTCATAGAAAGAACCTCTTGCATCAACTCTAAAGCCACGACAATAATCAGTTTGCTCGGTTCCATATTGGGCGCTTTACGACGAAACTCATCGTAGCGTTCATTCAATAATTGTGCCGCACGCTCTAAATCTTCTCTTTTTTCTTCAGTTGTGGCTAAACGGAAACTATGTCCTAAAACACGTAAATCAATTGGAATTTGAACTGACATATTAACCTTCCTCGCTCACTTCGGCAGGGTGGGCAAGTTGTTGAATTTCTTGCGCATGATGATCTTGAGCTGTACCTAAAATTGCAAGACGCTGAATAATAGCTTCAACTTTGGCTTTGGCATGCTCATTTTTTTGTAACAATCTTTCACGTTCTTGTTTGAGTGTCTGAATTTCATGCTGATTCATACGCTGATCATTCAGCATTTTTTCTTTCAGAATGCGTAATTCATTGCGCTCAGCCAAAATTTCCTGAAAGCGGTTTTTCAAATCAGTACAGCTTTTTTCCAAACGACTGTAACGGTCTGCCAGTGCTGTCGCATCTTGGTTTAACTGCTGAAATTGCGCCTGAGTGCTGCTTAATTGCTCAGTCAGATTCTCAATTTCATCTTGCTTGGCAGTAATAATGCTGTTTCTTTGCACAATTTGTGCATGATGCTGTTCCTCAGCAGTTTGCTTGGCTGTGCTGAGGGCGGTATTTTCACTTTCATAATGATCAATTCGTGTTTTTAAAACACCAATATGCGCTTGTAGACGCTGTAATTCTTCTAACATATCGTGGTCGCACAGTATTGCAAACAAAGGTAATATATACGAAGTATAGAGATTGGATAAACGAATGCAAGACGATATTTCAGGTTGGTCGGAATGGTTCCGCAATTTTTCTAACATTGAAGAAATTTCAAGCCCAAGTGAGTTACATGGCTTGCTGACAGGTATAGTTTGTGTGACAAATGCACCAACTGAAACCGAGTGGCAGCAGATTTTAGAAACCCTCAATGTGCCAGAATTAGAGCCAGCCGCACTGTCACTTTTAACCGATGAATCGGAAGATGTCGCACATGCTTTGTCTGAAGATGAGTTAGATTATCTGCCGTTATTGCCAGATGATGAACATCTTTTACAAGAACGTGTGCAAGCTTTGGCAGATTGGTGTGCAGGCGTTGTGCTTGGTTTTGGTTTGGCTTCTGGGCATATTCGTTCAGATGAAATCGAACTGATTGAGCATTTACAAGATGTTGCTGCGGTTGAATTTGAAGATTCAGACAATGACGAAGAAGGCGAAGAAAGCTATCAGGAATTGTATGAATTTGTACGTTTGATTCCTGTGAGTTTATCTGTTGGGCGTAAAAAAGTACCAGTAGAAGAAAGCTCTTTATTGCAAAACTTACATGCTAAGTCGCGTCAACAAACTGCACAAACCACACAAAACGCAAGTGCTGTTGTTGAAATGTTTACGCCACACCGTCCGAGTTAATCGGGCGTTGTGTGCCTAAGTATGTCGGTGTAAGGTGCTTTAAGTCATTACAACAATCATATTTTCATCATTTTATATATGTAGACCGTATTTATGAAAAAACTGACTCAAGTCGAATTTAAAGAACGTCGTGATCAACTTGCAGAACTGATGGGGCCCAATAGTGTCGCAATTATTGCAACCAGTCCTGTGGCAATGCGTAATCGTGATGCAGATTATAAATATCGTGCCGACAGCAGTTTTTTCTATTTAACAGGTTTTGCTGAACCTGAAGCAGTTGCGGTGATTGAAACCTATGAATCAATTGATGAAGGTTATACCTACACGTTGTTCTGCCGTGAACGTAACCGTGAAATGGAAATCTGGAATGGTTATCGCGCAGGTTTAGAAGGTGCAATTGAGCTGTTTGAGGCAGATGAGTCTTTTGCAATTGCGCAATTAGATGCAGAAATCATCGCCAAAATTGTCAATAAAGACACGTTGTACTATCGCTTGGGGCATCAGACTGAATTTGATGTACGTGTTGCGGCATGGAACCAACAAGCTGATGCACAACATCGTCAAGGCAATACTGCACCTGCCAAAATTGTTCAGTTAGATCGTTTGCTGGATGAAATGCGTTTGCATAAAACTGAGTCTGAATTGGAACTGATGCAAATTGCTTCAAATATTAGTGCAGAAGCACATACTCGTGCCATGCAAACAGTAAAAGCAGGCATGATGGAATATGAGCTAGAAGCTGAACTGAATTATATTTTTGGTAAAAATGGCTGCGTACCTGCCTATAACAGTATTGTCGGTGGTGGTGAAAATGCCTGCATTTTGCATTATGTCGAAAATGACAAAGTGCTTAAAGATGGCGATTTAGTCCTGATTGATGCAGCCTGTGAATATCAGTGCTATGCCTCAGATATTACCCGTACTTTTCCCGTGAATGGTCAATTCAGTCCAGAACAAAAAGCACTGTATAACATTGTATTGGATGCGCAAATTGCAGCAATTGAAGCTGTACAAATTGGTAACTCCTATAAAGAACCACACCATGTTGCGGTGCGTATTTTGGTGCAAGGTTTGCTTGATCTAGGCATTATGCAGGGCAATTTAGAAGAAATTATTGCTTCGGAAAGTTATCGCCAGTTTTATATGCACGGTACAGGGCATTGGTTGGGCATGGATGTGCATGATGTCGGCAGCTATAAACACGGTGAAGACTGGCGTGTTTATGAAGAAGGTATGGTGGTGACCGTTGAACCGGGTCTATACATTGCACCCGATGATGAAACGGTAGATGCTAAATGGCGTGGTATAGGTATCCGTATTGAAGATGATATTGTTGCGACTGCGAACGGGCCATTGAATCTGACTTCAAAAGTGGTGAAAACCGTAGAAGAGATTGAAGCATTGATGGCAAAAGCTAAATCTGCTTAATTGGGTCTAATCAAAGCTGGTCAAGTGATCAGCTTTTTTATTAGAAAGCGCGTGTAAATTTTGAGTATGTAAATAATTTTTAGTCTTTGATCCGCTTTTTTGCTTCATCATAAACAATGTTATCAGCACGCTTTCCAACGGTAATGAGCAAAATAACGACCTGATCATCTTTGACCTGATAAATAAGTCGGACACCCGCTTTTAATAATTTGATTTTATAGCAGCCAGCAAGATCACCTTTAAGCATGTTCTTTGGAATATGTGGCTGCTCAATGACTTTGGCTAATTTTTTCTTGAATTGGTCGCGGATAGCACTCGGAAGCTTTTCCCATTCTGCAGTGAAGTCCTTATGACGTAAAAGATTATAAGTCATCTAATGTGACTTCCTCGAACATCTCTTTAGGATCATTCATGCGTTTACGGACAAGTGCCAATAGTTCAGCATCTTCTTCTGAAAGCAACGCTTTGTGTACTGGAAGCTTTCCAGTCGTTGCCACATATTCAAGAATATTGGTAAAGAAATCGGTAGGTGAGATACCTTGTTCTTTAAGGATTGAATAAGATTTTTCTTTAAGGGCTTCATCGACCCTGAAATTAACAGTAGCCATCACTTCTCTCAGTTATTGAATGTATGGAAATATTGTAATGCAATATGCATTACAAAGATAGTTTGTATAATAACCATTATGTGAGATCATTTTTATCGTTGAGCTTATTCTAAAATCAATCATCAGCCATCAATAATACTAAGTATTGAATTTATCTTCTCTTGTGTCATACATGGCTCGGAGCAAGAAGATGAGGGACTAATAATTATAGTTTGAATTGGACATTTGCAAGAAGTCTAATCATCTTCCATAGCTTCAACACTAATTCATTATAAAAATAAATGACTTTGCGGTAAGATAAAATCCATTACAGATTATACGTATTTCGATTGAATCTTTTGAAGTCGAATACCTCATAAAAAGGATCAAGGCATGCAACAAGAAGTGATCATTGTAGGCGGTGGTATGGTCGGGCTAAGCTTAGCCTTGATGTTGGCTAAGTCAAACATTGCAGTAAAGTTGCTAGAAGCGATTCAATACCCCAATTATGACGATGCTAACCTTGCGCCGTATCATTCCAGTTTTGATGCACGTAACAGTGCCTTGTCGCGTCGCAGCGTACAAATTTACCAAGAGCTAGGTTTATGGGATGCCTTGCAAGAACATGCTACGCCTATTTTAGAAGTTCAAATTACCGAACAAGGTAGTTTTGGCAAGGCACGTTTATTGGCCGAACAAGAAAAAGTCGAAAGCTTTGGTCAGGTGATTGAAAATGCATGGTTAGGTCGGGTGTTACTGACCGAAGTGCGTAAACAACCTTTGATTGAATTGATTGATGGTGTGCAGGTCACCAGTCTTAAACAAGATGCAGATTTTGCCTATATTGAAGCGGTACGTGGTCAGGAACAATTACAGCTTGCTGCCAAACTACTGATTGCTGCCGATGGTCGTGATTCTTTCTGCCGTAAAGCCTTGGGCATTGGTGCATCGGAACATGATTATGACCAAGTAGCGATTGTGACCACAGTGCAAACCTCCAAGCCGCATGCGCATGTGGGTTTTGAGCGTTTTAGTCACTTAGGACCTTTGGCGTTGCTGCCCCTGCCAGGTGAATATCGCCGTTCTGTGGTGTGGCCTGTGCCAAAAGGTACAGAACATGAATGGATTGGCGATGAAAATGATCAACACTTTTTAAATGCCTTGCAACAAGCCTATGGTGATCGTGCAGGGAAGTTTGAAAAAACAGGACGTCGTTTTAGTTTTCCATTGTCACAAGTTCTGGCAGAAAAACAGGCGGTTGGTCGCGTTGTACTGATGGGTAATGCAGCGCATACCATTCACCCAGTCGCAGGGCAGGGCTTTAACTTGTGTATGCGAGATGCTTACGTATTATTGCGTTATCTCACCGAACAGGCGGCACAGTCAGCAGATTTAGGCGATGCTGCAATGCTGCGTGACTATGAACAATCGCGTTTGAAAGATCAACAGCGAGTCATTAAATTCTGTGACAGCGTGGTACGTGGATTTAGCAATCAAAACCCAATCCTGAAATTTATGCGTAATACAGGCTTAGTCGCGTTTGATACCATTCCAGGCATTAAACCTTTGGTCGCCAATTATGCCATGGGGTTAAAAGCATGATCACAGCAAATCAACAAACGCAAGTGTTAGATGTCGTCATTATTGGTGGCGGCTTGGTGGGAGGCTTAACTGCACTTTTATTGGCACAAGGGGGTGTGCAGGCTACAGTTTTAGATGCCGCACCTATTTTAGATGCAGAGAAAACCCTTGCAGTTGCCAATCCGCGTGTATTGGCTTTAAGTCAGGCCACCATCCACCTGTTAAAAACAGTCAATGTCTGGTCTAAACTGGCGCGACATATGCCGTATAGCGGCATGCAGGTTTGGAATAAAAATGGCTATGGCGAAATTAACTTTGGGGCAAGTAACGAACGTACACCCGCTATTGAGCAGGCTCTGGGTTCAATGGTCGAGCCAAGCATTTTAAATCTAGCGATTCAGCAGCAAATGTTGCAACAAGTGCAAGATTATCGAACGCAAGTCAAAGTGACCCGTTTAGAGCGTGGTGTTGGCGTTTGGCACATTTATTTGGCCGATGGTACACAATTACAGACTAAGCTAGTCATTGGCGCAGATGGTGCTAACTCCTTTGTGCGCGAACAAGCCTTTATTGATTTTGATGTGTTGGATTATCGTCAGGTAGGTCTAACCTGTGCAATTCGTACTGCGCAGCCGCATCAGCATGTTGCACGTCAAATTTTCTTAGAAACTGGTCCTTTGGCCTATTTACCGATGGCAAGTTTACACGCCGAGCAGGAAGGGCATTGGCAGTCGATTGTTTGGACTTTGCCTGATGACTATGCCGAAGAATATGCCAAACTGAATGATGACGACTTTACCCAACTTTTGACTCGTGAAAGTCATCACATGCTTGGGGAAGTCTTAGAGGCAACCCCACGTGCTATTTTCCCACTGAAAGCACGTGCAGCGCAGCGTTATGTGCAAGATGGTTTGGCACTTATTGGTGATGCCGCGCATGTAATTCATCCGCTTGCAGGGCAGGGCGTGAATATTGGTTGTCTGGATGCAGCCGTACTGTGCGATGTGTTGTTGCATGATTTCAAACGTGGTGTTTGGGCGCATGAGCAAACTTTAAAGCGTTACGAGCATCGTCGTAAAGGACAAAATGATGCCATGATGCATAGTATGTCTGCGATTGGCTGGATGGAAACCACCACTTTATTCCCTGTGGTGTGGGCACGTAACTTTGGTTTAAAACAGGTGGAGCAGCTGCCTGCGTTAAAAGATGCCTTTATGTCACAAGCCAGTGGATTAAGCCTGCTTAAAGACACACGCTACGCGGTTTAAAGCAAAACAGTCGTTTTTTGTACGGTCATACATACCTGATTACGAATTTGGTTAAAAAAGATACGTTTTTTTTAATCTAGACTCTATGCGAAAGGCCAAGAGATTGCTAAATTTCATCGTAATTCATAACCAGTTTTCACTTGGACTAAATTGAAGTCATTTGTGGGGAGATTAAGATGACGGACATGAACGATTACGATGATGTAGAAGATTCAACTGTAGACGAAGATGAAGCGAAAGCGGCTGAAAAAGGTGCAGCAGAATCAGAAGAAGGTGCTGTAGATGGTGATCTTGCAGAAGCAGAAACTCTCACTGTAACTGCCAAACTAAAACAGCGTCAGGCATTGGAAGATGAAGTGGCTGCATTCTTGGCGCGTGGCGGAAAAATTACCGAAGTGCCACCAGATGAGTCTGCGCGCGACTAATCTGTTGAACGTGCTTGCTGAACTTGTTGATTGAATTTATTCGTTGAACTGTTGAGTGAGTTAGGGCGGGATGCTTACTATGCAGGCTGCTCTAATGCTTATACCTTCAACATAAAAAAGCATCACCTTGTATAAAGGGTGATGCTTTTTTTTATGCGCGATGATCGTCATCACTGTTATTGCTCAATCGGCTTATTCAGCTGCTTGGCTTAATTCCAACGCACGTTGATAGGCAATTTTCTTTTTAATCCCTGTTAGATCAGCCGCCAATTGTGATGCTGCTTTTACCGATAAATCTTGCAACAAACGCTGCAATAATTGATCTAATTTTTCTTGTTCCATGTCTTTTTCTTCGCTCGCTCCCCCCACCACCAATACAATTTCACCTTTTTGTTGATGATGATCTGCTGCGATAAATTCAGCCAATTCACCTAAAGTCATTTTTTTAATGGTTTCAAAGGTTTTGGTGATTTCACGGGCAAAGCCAACAGGGCGATCTGCACCAAACACGGCAGCCATATCTTTGACTGAATCTAAAATTCGATGTGGTGCTTCATAAAAAATCAGGGTTTGGGTTTCATCTTTTAGCTTTTCAAGTTGTTGTAATCGCTGTGACTGTTTAGAAGCGAGAAATCCCTGAAAACTAAAGCGATCACTTGGTAAGCCAACCGCACTGAGCGCTGCAATGGCTGCACATGCACCCGGCACAGGAATCACACGAATACCATTGGCTTGTGCTGCACGAACCAGTTTAAAACCTGGGTCGCTAATCAGTGGTGTACCTGCATCGCTAATGAGCGCAATATCTTCGCCATTGAGTAATTTTTGGACTAAAATATCAATCTTGTTGCTTTCGTTGTGTTCATGGCAGGCTGTAAGCGGAGTTGAAATATTAAAATGTTTCATTAATTGTGCAGAGGTGCGGGTATCTTCAGCGGCAATTAGGCTGACCGATTTGAGCACATCAATTGAACGGTAGCTCATATCATCTAAGTGACCAATTGGGGTAGCAACAACAAATAACTGGGCACTCATTGAGTTTTCTCCGTGGGAAATAGCAAACTAAAATAAAAATGATGGAACACGAAACAACAGCAGTATTGGCTTGCGTCTGATACAAGTTACAGACCAAGCGCTTATTCTACCTGAATTGCAGTCTGGCGTGTGAAACTCGCGTCATCGCACTTCAGCGAATACTACGATTGCGCACCATAACAAAATAAAAAAAATCGGATATAGCATGAATCAAAAAACACTGCAGCAAAGCATTGGCACATGGGCAGAGCAGACGGCTTGGCAATATTTACATCAACACGGTTGGCGTATGCTGGAGCAGAATTATCACAGTGTTTTTGGTGAAATAGATGGTATTTTTATTCAAGCAGAACAACTGATTTTTGTAGAAGTTAAAGCGCGTTCGCAAACTGGCTATGGCAAAGCCTACGAAGTGGTGTCTGCATCTAAGCAGCGTAAAATTATGAAAACCGCCATGCAGTTTTTAACAGAATATCCACACTATTCAGAATATTATTGTCGTTTTGATGTGATTTGCTTTGATTTTTCTCAGCAATTTGCAAAAACAGTACAGCAAGACTTTTCCAAATTCCCGTATGATTTGCAATGGATTGAAAATGCTTTTACTTTTGATGCAGACTTGATTAATCTTTGAGTGAAATTTAAAGCAAAAGCATCAGTCGGTGTATTGTTGATCGTGCAAATCTAAGGATGAAATGCACAGCACAAGCCAGAATTGAAAGAAAATAATAGGAGTCTTGCTGAGTGTTCAAGCGTATTGCAGTGACCTTGCTGTGTGTAGCAAGTTTATCGGGTTGTGCAAGTTTTATTTCAAGTGGCACAGGCACTGCGCCAGTGGGTACAGAAAGTGGTGCACGCTCACTTGGGCAAGTGTTTATAGATAACTCTATTGAACGTACTGCAAAAATTAATTTATATAAACTGGATTCACGTTTTAAACAATCACGTGTCAATATAGAAAGTTTTCATGGCAATGTGTTGTTGACAGGGCAAGTGCCTGACGCGCATTTAAAACAGTTGGCAGAAGACAATGTGCGTGCCATGAGTGATGTAAAAACCATCCACAATTATATTACAGTGGGTAATCAAATCAGCTATAGCACCATTATGCAGGACACCACGGTTACTGCAAATACCCGTGGTTTGATTATGAAAGCACCTGTGGTGTCAGACAGCAAAGTGCGTATTCATACCGAAGATGGTGTGTTGTATGTGATGGGACGTTTAAACAATGCAGAATTGCAGGATTTAAACCAAGTGCTACAACAAGTGGGCAATGTCACTAAAATTATTACCCTGATTGATAATATTGAGCTACAACCGAGCAACAATGCGAACTTTGTCAGCCCAATGGTTGCTCCAGAAACACAAACGCCAGTCGCGATTGACCCAGATCAGGTTGAACCGACACATGTTCAATAATGTGGAACACTGGTTTAAACAACTGAATAAAACTTTAGAACAGGCGAAACGTATTTATGAAGAATTTCGCCTGTATGATTTGGGCAGCTATGCGCTGAACCGTTTAACGCCACGTCAGGGTTATACCGTTCAAAGCAATATTGCTTATGGTTTACGCGCACGGCATCGTTTGGATTTGTACCGCACCATAACACCACGCCCGCAGCGTCCACTCATGGTGTTTGTGCATGGTGGGGCATGGTCACGTGGCGATAAGCAGGATTATCGTTTTGTGGGCGAAGCTTTTGCAAAAGAAGGCTTTGATGTTGCGGTGATGAACTATCAACTCGCGCCACAGCATATTTTTCCCACCTATATTGATGATTTAACTCTTGCACTGAATTACTTGACTCAGCAGCAACACAAACTGGGTATTTCTACGGCACAGGTGGTATTGATGGGACATTCGGCTGGGGCATTTAATGTGATGTCCTTGTTGTACCATCCCCAGCCCTATGCTTTAAGCTGTAAAGATCACATTCGTGTGATTATTGGTTTGGCAGGGCCTTATCATTTTGATTATAAGGATGATCCGCTATGTGCCGATGCCTTTGATCAAGAGGTGCCGTATCAGGATGTGATGCCGTATTATTTTGTGGAGCCGAATTCAGTCAAACACTATTTATTGGTGGCAGAAAAAGATCAAATTGTGGGGGCAAGTAATGCCACAGACTTCGACCACGTATTAAAGAAATATGGCAATCATAGTGAAATTATTGTCATTCCAAAAACAGGGCATGTCAGTGTTATGGCATCGGTGTCGAGTTTGTTTAGTCGTTTCTTTGCGACCAAACGCCAAATTATGCGTGCTTTAGATCAGGCACTTAAAGATGCGTGATGTTGATTGATCTTCTGTGGAAAATGGTAATTAAAAAAACCGTTGCAGCTTATGGGGTGCAACGGTTTTTTAAATGCAAGATTGCGAATTAGACTTATAGCCAAGCTTTGGTGTCATCTGCCACAGGCGTGCCTTGGGTCACATGCATAATCATGGCATGGGCGATACTGCCTTTAAATGGAATATCAGGCAGTTGATCAAACTTAAAGAACTGTGCATCACGAATTTCTTCTTCCTGTAACTGAATTTCACCGCCTGCATATTCAGCTTTAAAGGCGATCATTAAGTTACTTGGAAAAGGCCACGGCTGGCTGGCAAGATACTGAATATTTTTAAGTTGTACGCCAACTTCTTCAAAAGTTTCACGACGTACTGCTTCTTCGAGTGTTTCACCCACTTCAACAAAGCCTGCGATTAAACCGTAAATGGGCAGTTTATTGCGTGCATTACGCGCCAATAAGACTTCATCTTCACCACGAGTAATCACGGTAATGACACATGGATTTACGCGCGGATATTGGTGATAGCCACAAGCTGGGCAGACCATGGCATATTGAGTCGCATGGACTTCGGTTTTATGACCGCAATGGCTGCAGAATTTGTGGTTGCGACGCCATTCGAGTAACTGAATAGCACGGCTGGCTTGTTCAAACTGTTGGGTGTTCCAGACTTGTAAAAGTTGTCGGATAGGCACCAGTTGAAAGCCTTCAGGAATGGATTCATCTTCAAGCAGATCTCGGGCAATCACTTGATCACCCGAGCTAAAACTTAAATCACTTGCCAACTTTTCCACACGTGGTAATTGGAAGTTTTCATCGACCAAAAGTTGTTGTTGCTGAAAAATATATGCAAGTGAGAGTTCAGTCATTAGGCTACAGTTTTCAATTTTTCACTACTGTCCAATGCTACCTTAAACATGCTTTGTAGAACAGGTTGTTTGTTCTTTAAATTGTCAATCAGCATGTCTGCACTGGCAAGCGTATCTAAGATATTGTTGACTTGTTCAGCAGTTAAGTTTTGTCCTGCTTCGACTTGTGCATGCACAAAATCTGCAGATACTTTCAGTGCTTTTTGACCACTTTCAGCATTCAAGAACAACATTGCCCCTGCAACTTCACGAATTTGCGCTGAAGTATGCTCTAAATCTGCAACACTTTGAGTTTGTAGGTGCTGTGTCAGTGTTTGCGTGATTAAGTCAATCAGTAACTTGGTTTCAGTCAGCAAGGCTTCGTGTGCTTCATCTAAACGATCTAGCGAAATGTTCATGTTATTTACACGTAACTGCAAACGGCTAGAGGTGTGGTGACGTTCAAGCACACCGATTGAGTTCATGGCCGATAAAATCACGTTCATTAATTGCTGGGCAAAGTTTTCATCTTTGAGTAATTCAGGACGGCTTAATGATTCAGCTTGGCGTTGTAAGTCCAAATGCGCTTCATTTAAGTTCAAGACTTTAAACAAGTTTGCTAACTCTGTTAATTTGCCTTGTAATTCCAGCGTTTTTTCAGGACTCATGTTTTGATAGTTGTATTCAATATCATTGCGAATTTGTGTCATTTCTGTGGTGACCAAATCGCTAATGGTATGCATGGTGTCAAAATCTGGACCATATAAATGACGGCTGAATACTTGGAGCTGCATGTCGGTGAGTAAGTCTTCACCAATATTCATTTGACTGCGAATATGTTGAGAAATTTCATCTTCTTGACTAATACACAGGCTCAACACATTCGCAAGATCAGACAAGCTGGCGGTAAAGCTTTCTGGCGTAGCAAAGTATTGACGCATATTGTGCTCAATACTAATAAAAGTACGCAAACGTGGCTCATTTAACAACAAGTTATCAATATGGTTAAAGGCAACGTGTACTAAGCCCCAATATTGCTGACTCGGATGTTGTTCTGCCAAACCTGCCAAATACGTTCCTACCAGTTTAATCGCTTGAAGATCCATGGCAGATTCTTCTTGCTTGAGCAGCTTATGTAATGACAGTTTATATAAGCGATGCACATAAGCCGACTTTTCTAAAGAAGGCACTTGCGGCAATTGGAAACTTGGAGTGATGCAGTCCAATAAAGTTTCAATATGCTGACCTTCCTGAGTCAATGGTTTACCCAATGCCAATTCTAAACGGTTTAAAGTGTCGAGTAGGAATTGTGGAATTTTAACTTCACGTAGGCAAATAAACTCAATATAACGCTTGAGCATGGTGGTGCCTTCGCTAAGTGCAATGACTTCCAGCGTGTTGATATTGCTTGGATTCCCCATAATTTTACGCATCAGCTCTGCTGAGTATTGCGCAATTTTTGCCAAGCTTTCCATATCAATTAAGGCTAAAACCTGAGCACACTGTTCAAACTGATTCAGTGCATCATCAATCCCAAAAGGCAAAGTTTGATCTTCTGCTAAGGTGCTTACTGCGGATTCAACCAGTTTGATAGAATTATCAACCTCATTTTTTATTATCAGTAAGGCAGTTGGATCAAAATGTATAGAGGTTTGGTAAGACATGGATCTGCACCTTTCCTAGTGTTTTATCTGTTTGTTGGTTCTTTGCAAAATACACAAAGTCCTATTTGCTTTAACTATAACTGAACTGGCAAATCTTTAAATACATAAAATTACAAAACTCGTAGATTTTATTTGGCAAAAAAGCAAGGTTTACCGTGTTTTTCTTCAAATTGTTTGACCCAATTCTCATGTGCAGCCAATTCTTCTTCTGATGGCAGAATCACAGCAAGATCAATATCAATGCTTAAACGATCACTTTGACGTTGCTGTTCTTCGCTTGCAGACAGAGCATCCATATCAAAGGCGACTTGTCCGCCAGTCATTGCCAAGTAAACATCGGCTAGAATTTCAGCATCTAGTAATGCGCCGTGGAACGTACGGTCACGCGCAGGAATTTCATAGCGTCTGACGAGCGCATCGAGTGAGTTTTTTTGCCCAGGATGCTTACTTTTTGCCATGAGCAGTGAGTCGGTCACTTCGCATACTTCGGACAAATTGCCCAACCCCGCACGACTGAACTCCATATCTAAGAAGTTCATATCGAAGGTGGCGTTATGCGCAATAATTTCTGCACCTTTAAGATATTGATACAGCACATCGGCAATTTCGGCAAACTTGGGTTTGTCTTTTAAGAACTCATCTGAAATACCGTGAATGTTTTCTGATTCACCGACCAGTTTTTCAGGCTGAATATAAATGTGGATGGAACTGCCCGTGAGTTTACGGTTAATCATTTCCAGCGCACCGACTTCAATAATTCGGTCACCATCTTGATAGTAAAAACCTGTGGTTTCAGTATCTAGAATCAATTGGCGTGGACCATGTAAGCTTAGCGTGGCAGGGGTAATCACAATGTGTGGATGATTGGAAAGATCATTTACTGCTGCTGTATCGGCTTCAACGGCATTGATTGCAGTTTCAATTGTTGTTTCTGTTTCTGTTTCTGTTTCTGTTTCTGTTTCTGTTTCTGTTTCTGTGGCTAGGCGTGTGGTTGGCGTCTGCATTATTTCAAGATCGACCTTGACCTGATGATTGTTGTGTACGTCGATTTCTACAGGACGATGCAGCGTACTTGTTTCAATTTCTACATCTTCTTCGATCAAGTCAAAACCGAAAGGATCGTCGAGCAACCAATCAGATTCCGCTTTTTTTTTATCATTTGGGGTAAGCTCGAGCGCAGGGCGAATGTGTTGAGCCGTATTTGTAGTTAAGGTTTTCTGAATTTGATCTGCACCTAAATTGGCAAGCTGATCTGCCATTTCATTGCCTACATGTCCTGCATGACCTTTAATCCAGTGCCATTCAATTTCACGCCCTTGACAGGTGGCATCTAATTTTTGCCAAAGGTCAGGGTTTTTGACATCTTTCCAGTTTTTCTTTTTCCAGCCGTGAATCCACTCGGTAATGCCTTGTTTGACGTAATTGGAGTCAGTCCAAATAATCAGCTTGGCATCCATTGGGCAAAATAAAATGCCTTCAATCGCTGCAGTCAATTCCATACGGTTATTGGTGGTTTGAGCTTCGCCACCATATAATTTATGTTCTTCTTGTTCAGTAACAATATACGCACCCCAGCCACCCAAGCCAGGATTACCACGACAAGCACCATCAACATATAAAGTGATTGTTTGAGACATAAATCAGATCCGCAGGTTGTGCAAAATAAATCAAAATGAAAAGCTATTGTATATCGCAAATTCGGTTTAGACGTGTAAATCCTGTCTATTTTTTAATTTCTTGTAACATTTATAGACGAAACGCGCTAAATTAATGCCTTGTGTCGTTGTCTAGCTCTACTACAATGGCAAGTCTAAAAAATAATTTATATACGAGTTGTTTGGATTTTTTTATGTATAAACCAACCACGCGCATGTGGCAGCCGACTTTACCTTCATTTTTAAAAATTACAGTTTTAGGTTCAGCATTGGCTGCCCTTGGCTTGATGACGGGCTGTAGCTCGACGCAGGGTGCGAGCAAGCCACTCACTTCAAGTCAGGTCGGTTCGGGTTATTTAGATGCCAGTACTTTAGATGGTCTGGAAGATTTACTCTCTGCAACCGATATGCGCGCGGTAGAAGGTGACCGTTTATTAATTTTAAAACACGGTGATGTCTGGAAGCGTATGACCGTTGGTTTCAAAATGGATTTAAACCATTGGAACCCACGTATTGAAGCGCAGCGAGGCTGGTTTATTTCACGTCAACCGTATTTGGATCGTTTAAGTGCGCGTGCGTCACGTTATTTGTATCACACGGTTAAAGAAGCTGAACGTCGTGGTATGCCAACTGAATTGGCGTTGTTACCTGTGATTGAAAGTTCCTATGACCCTGCAGCAACCAGTAGCGCAGCTGCCGCAGGTTTATGGCAGTTCATTCCAAGTACAGGGCGTATTTACGGCTTAAAACAAACTTCGATGTACGATGGTCGCCGAGATGTCGTGGAGTCGACTCGTGCTGCCTATGAGTTTTTGGGCAGTTTGTATAATCAGTTTGGTTCTTGGGAATTGGCATTGGCGGCTTATAACGCAGGCCCGGGTCGTATTCAACAAGCCATTAACCGCAATAAAGCTGCAGGTTTACCAACCGATTATTGGTCTTTAAAACTGCCGCAAGAAACCATGAACTATGTGCCGCGTTTCTTGGCGGTAGCACAAATTATTAAAAGCCCGCATGCTTATGGCGTGTCTTTACCCCCAATTGCCAACCGTCCACACTTCCGTGAAATTAATGTGGGCGCGGTGAATTTAAATGATGTGGCCAATATTACCGGTCTCAGCCGTGCCGAACTGTATTCGCTTAACCCTGGACATCGTGGGGATCGGATTGACACCCAAAGTCCAATGCGTATTTTGATTCCTGCAGATTTAAGCCCAACAGTCGATGCACGATTGAAAAAACTACAAGGTGGTGGCGGTTTATGGGCAAGCAATAGCAGCAACACACCATCGTTTTCATCTTCTGGTGTGACCATTACACCATCTAAATCTGAGCCACCTGCGTTAACGACCAGTACAACAACCAGAACGACTACAGGCAAGCCTGCTGCCTCTACGGCAGTCACAACTACCACTACACCAAGCACAGCATCGACTACAGCCAGTGTTTCAAAACCAGCAACGACTACGCCTACACGTTTGTCACGTACGCCACAAGGTTCGGACGCTTTGGCAGCATTTGCTGCGGGTAGCGATATTCCAAGTGCGCCGCGTATTCCTGTTGCTGTTACACCTGCTGCCAATATTCAGCCTGTGCGGATTGAACCACCAATTTCCAATACTGAGCGTGAGCAAATTCTTGCAGCAGTGCAGGCAGAAGGTAGCAATAAAACTGTAGAAGAAGTGTTGCAGCCTGTGGCTTCTAAAGCAGAACAAGAACAACTTGTGGCTGAGTTAAAACAAATTGCGCCTCAAGGCACTGAAATTGTTGATCCATACGATGGAAAAATTAAGCTGACCGCTATTCAGACCAGTCTGTCTGTTGCAGAGCAGCAAGGTAAAGAATTAACCAAAGGTTTTGCTTACCCGAAAAGTGTGGCAGAAAATACGCGCCTAGATTCAGAAGAAGCAAAGCGTAACCAAGGTAAGAATTATGTGCGTACGGAGTCTGAAGTGGTGGTCGTACCACCAAAAGGCAAACGTACCACGTACACCGTGTTAGCGGGGGACACCTTGGCCAGTATTGCCATGAAAAATGGCTTGAACTGGCGTGATATTGCCAAGTGGAACCAAATTGCTCCAGATGCAACTTTGTATGTGGGCACCAGTATTTATTTATACGACGCCAAGCCACAAGTACAGGCAGAGCCTGCTAAGCCAAAAACCATGCCTGAGCAATACGTGGTGCAAGCCAATGATACCTTAACAGGTGTCGCCAGTCAGTTTGGTTTAACTGTAAAACAATTGGCAGATTTTAATAACTTAAGCACCACCAGTGGCTTATTTGTAGGGCAGCGTCTAAGTTTAAAAGAAACGGCTGCATCTAAAGCCAAAGCAGAAGCCGACAAAAAAGCCGCAGAACAGGCTGCAAAAATCGCAACCAAAACTTACGTAGTGAAGCGTGGCGAATACTTAAAACTGATTGCAGACCGTTATGCCTTGTCAAATCAGGAATTGGCTGATTTAACTCCAGGTTTAAAAGCGAACAGTAGCTTATTGGTTGGGCAACGCATTAATGTGCCTGTAAATGAAGTGACTGCACAAAAAACGGAAGCGAGCAAAGCTGAAGCCAGTAAGTCAGAAACAAAAGCAGCAGAGCCAAACTATCCGACTGAAAACTACCAAGTACAGCGTGGTGATACTTTATCGAGCATTGCCAACCAAGCCAAAATTTCTTTGGCAGAGCTCGCCAGTTTAAATAATATAAGCACGCAAAGCGGTGTGCGCATTGGTCAAACCCTCAAAGTGCCTGCAGGTGTCAATGTGCCTGAGCGTTATACGGTACAACGTGGCGATACCTTATCGGCGATTTCGACAAAATATAATCTCAGCCAAGACTATATTGCAGACTTAAACAATCTAAGCCGTAACAGTGGTTTAAGAGCAGGACAAATTCTTAAACTCACGGGTGATGTTCCTGAGAAAAAAGCCCAAGTTGAAGCGGTGGCTGAAACCACCAATGATATTCACGTGGTCAAAGCAGGGGAAACTTTAAGCAGTATTGCGCGCCAATATAAATTGCAATTGAATTATTTGGCAGAGCTGAATGATCTTTCACGTACTGCCAATGTCCGCATTGGACAACGCTTAAAAGTCGATGCCAGCGCTGCAAAAAATGAAGTAAAAACAGAGGTCGTAAGTGCTGCGAAAAGCAGCAGTAGTAAAGCCACCGAAACTTATACCGTTAAAAGTGGTGAGTCTTTAAATTCGATTGCCAGCCGTGTGGGTGTGTCGGTTGCAGAATTGGCGAGTTTAAATAACTTAACGCCACGTTCAGGTTTACGCATTGGACAAAATATTCAAGTTCCCAAAACCGTAACTGAATATAAAGTGAAACGTGGGGATACGCTGATTGGCTTATCCAGTCGTTATGGCATCGACACCAAAGCATTGGCAGATTTAAATGATATGCAGCCAAATACTCAATTGCGTATTGGCGATGTGATTAAAGTCCCGAATCTGTAAAGTTTAATCCTGAGGATGTCATGTTTTGACGGCATCCTCAGGAATACTGCACAAGGAGCTGTGTGCATGTCATTTGCCATAAAAAAGACACATCAATATCTGGGCTGTATTTTAGGTTGTGTGGTCTTGCCGCAGTTTGGATGGGCTGCGTTACAAACCACGCCCTATATTGCCGTACATAGCCAGCCTCAGTATGTGGGGCGCTCGGCTATGCCTTATGCCAACCCGCAAGCGCCCAAAGGTGGCGATTTAATTCGTGCCAGTAATGGCACTTTTGATAATTTAAATGACATGAATGGCAAGGGCAGCTCAACCGATGGGGTGAGTTTTATATTCGATTCACTCATGAGCAGTTCTTTAGATGAGCCGGGGGTGATGTATCCCTTATTGGCAGAAAAAGTCAGCTATGACCCCAAGCAAACTGCATTTGTCATTTTTCATTTAAATCCTAAAGCTAAATTTAGTGATGGCAGCCCAGTTACAGCAGATGATGTGAAATTCAGTTTTGATGCTTTTCAGACCAAGTCTAATCCAGGTTTGCAAATGTATTTATCCGATTTAGATAAAACCACGGTCTTGTCTAAGCATCAGGTTAAAGTCAGTTTTAAATCCACTAACAATGCAGAAATGCCGCTGATTTTGTCGCAAATGCCAATCTATTCTAAAAAAGACTGGCAAAAGCGTGACTTTACCCGCATCACACTAGAACCGATTTTAGGTTCAGGGCCGTATCTTATTGAGCGGATTGATGCAGGGCGCAGCATTACTTATAAGCGTAATCCAAATTATTGGGGCAAAGATTTACCCGTA
The DNA here is from genome assembly GCF_013420455.1 of Acinetobacter sp. YH01004. NCBI lineage: Bacteria > Pseudomonadati > Pseudomonadota > Gammaproteobacteria > Moraxellales > Moraxellaceae > Acinetobacter > Acinetobacter sp. YH01004. Next base: position 65,990 of record NZ_VOXZ01000003.1, on the reverse strand, counting down.
AATAAAGGGCGCTATAATTTTGACCGCCTGAAGTATGTTTATTATCGCAATCTGGATATTGCCTTCGAAGGGTTTAAGTCGGGGCAATACACGTTGCATGAAGAATATACCGCACGAAAATGGGTCACTGAATATCGTTTTCCTGCTGTGAATGCGGGCATGGTGGTCAAGCATAAATTTCAGCACCAAAACCCAATTCCGACCCAAAGTTTTGTTTTTAATACCCGCAGACATGCGTTTCAGGATATTCGTTTTAGGCAGGCTTTAACCTACGCTTATGATTTTGAATGGCAAAACAAAGCCTTGTTTTATGGGCAATATCGCCGTTTGCAAAGTTATTTTTCTAACAGTGAATTAGAAGCCAAAGGCACACCTTCAGCCGCAGAATTGTCTGTTTTAAAACCCTATTTGGCCAAGCTGCATCCTATTCAACGCCAAGGCGTATTGCAAAATTGGCAGTATCCTGTGACTGATGCCAGTGGCTTTAACCGTAACGGCTTGCTTAAAGCCCGTGAATTGCTTTTGAAAGCGGGTTATCGTTTTCAGCAAGGTAAATTGGTCGATGCCAAAGGCAAAGCCATTCAAATTGAATTTTTAATTCATCAGGATGGTTTGCAACGCACATTAGTGCCTTTTGTGCGCAATATGAAACGTCTGGGCGTTACGGTAAATATTCGGCATGTCGATGTGCCGCAATATATTGAACGCATGCGCCGTGCCGATTTTGATATGACCACCAGTGTCATGCCGCAATCTTTAAGTCCAGGCAATGAGCAAGCACAGCTTTGGAGTAGTGCTGCCGCAGATCAACCAGGAAACTATAATTACGCAGGCATTAAAAACCCAGTAATTGATGAAGTGGTACAACAGTTGATTCGTGCGCCTAATCGTGAACAATTGATTGTGCGTACCAAAGTTTTGGATCGTTTATTGCGTGCGGGGTATTATCAAATTCCAACCTATGGCAAAGGTGAAAACTGGTATGCCTATTGGAATATGTATCGTCAGCCCGCCATCAAACCTAAACTATCGGCAGGAATTGATTATTGGTGGAGTGATGCTGCCCAAGCCAAGAAAGTTGCACATTATTTACGTCAACAATAACGATTTTAAAACTCAAGCATGACAGTGTTTGCGATAAACCAGAACATTGCCAAAAGGTAAGTACATGGGCACATACATACTCAAAAGATTGCTCCTGATTATTCCAACCTTGTTTTTCATTTTATTGATTAACTTTGTGGTGATTCAAATTGCACCGGGCGGTCCAGTCGAACAGGCGATTCAGCAAGCCGAAGCCTTTCAGGGCATGGGGGCGACAGGCGGTGAAACTGCTGCAACCTCCAATAGCAGCAATTATCAAGGTGCTAAAGGTTTAAGTGATGAAATGGTTGCAAAAATCGAAGCGCAATATGGATTCGATAAACCTGCACATGAACGCTTTTGGCAAATGCTCACCAGCTATGTGCAGTTCGATTTTGGCACCAGCTTTTTTAAAGATAAACCTGTGACCCAATTGTTATGGGAAAAATTACCTGTATCGCTATCTTTAGGTTTATGGAGCACCTTGCTGATTTATTTAATTTCTATTCCTTTAGGCATTAAAAAAGCCCGTCAGCATGGCTTGTTGTTTGATAAAGCCACTTCTATTTTGTTGGCAGTCGGTTATGCCATTCCTGCGTTTGCCTTTGCTATTTTGCTGATTGTATTTTTTGCGGGTGGTTCATATTTTCAGTGGTTCCCCTTACAGGGTTTGGTGTCTGAGAACTTTGCACAATTAAGTCTGTGGGGAAAAATTACCGATTATTTTTGGCACATAACTTTGCCTTTATTGGCGATGGTGATTGGTGGTTTTGCAGGGCTGACTTATCTCACCAAATACTCGTTTATGGAAGAATTAAACAAGCAGTATGTGTTGGCGGCACGTTCTAAAGGTCTAACCGAATCGCGTGTGTTATATGGGCATGTGTTTCGTAATGCCATGCTAATTGTAATTGCAGGTTTGCCCGAAGCGTTGGTGGGTATTTTCTTTGTCGGGAACTTGTTCATCGAAATTATTTTTAATTTGGATGGATTAGGCCTGCTTGGTTTTGAGGCGATTGTACAGCGTGATTATCCTGTAATTTTTGGCACTTTGTTTATTTTTACCTTATTGGGCTTAATTCTACGCTTAATCAGCGATGTGTTATATCAGGTGATTGACCCACGTATTAGTTTTGAATCGCGAGGGGCAAAATAATGTCACCGATCATGCAGGCGCGTGTGCAGCGTTTTAAACAGAATAAATTGGGTTTGGGTTGTTTCATTGTCTTTATCATTATTTTTGTGTTGTCTTTGGCGGCAGAACTGATTGCCAATGATAAACCGTTATTGGTCAAATATGAGCAATCTTTATATCTGCCAGTGTTCAAGGCTTATCCTGAAACGACCTTTGGCGGTGTATTTGAAACCGAAGCAGATTATAAAGACCCAGTGGTGCAACAACTGATTGCAGACCGAGGATGGGCAGTTTGGCCGCTCATTGAGTTTTCTTACCAGACCCCGAATTTAGATTTGGCCGTTCCTGTACCTTCTGCACCAACTGCACAAAATTGGCTAGGTACAGATGACCAAGGGCGCGATGTGTTGGCGCGAATTTTATATGGCTTGCGTGTATCGTTGTTATTTGGCTTTGCATTGACTTTTGCATCGGCAGCTTTGGGCATTTTGGTCGGGGCAATTCAGGGCTACTATGGCGGCTGGGTCGATTTAATTGGTCAGCGCGTTTTAGAGGTGTGGGGCGGTTTACCGATGCTGTTCATGGTGATGATTTTGGTCAGCATGTTTACCCCAAGTGTGTATTGGCTATTTGTGATTATGCTGTTATTTGGCTGGACGACACTGGTCGGCTTGGTTCGAGCAGAATTTTTACGCGCCCGAAATTTTGACTATGTCCGTGCAGCGCGAAGTTTAGGCGTAACCGATCGTACCATTATGTTTCGGCATATTTTACCCAATGCCATGAGTTCGAGTTTGTCGCAGTTGCCATTTATGCTAACCGCCAATATTACAGCTTTAACCGCACTGGATTTTTTAGGTTACGGCTTATCGCCCGATGCAGCATCTTTAGGGGAGTTGTTGTTACAAGGTAAAAATAATTTAAATGCACCGTGGTTGGCATTGTCAGGCTTTTTTACCTTAGCAATTGTGCTGTCCTTGTTAATTTATATTGGGGAGGCGACCCGTGATGCATTCGATCCAAGACGTTAATTCTTCAACTGCATCACAGCCTGCAGTATTGCTAACAGTCAGTCATCTGCGTATTCAGCAGCAACAGGTTTTATTGCACGATTTAAACTTTGAGCTGCATGCAGGCGAAACCATTGCTTTGGTTGGTGAAAGTGGTTCTGGAAAATCTATTAGTAGTTTGGCATTGCTGGGTTTATTGCCCGAACATTTACAGGTGCAAGGTCAGGCAGTCTTTGCAGAACAAGATTTACTTCGCCTTAAACCGCAACAATTGCGACAAGTTCGTGGTCAAAAAATTGCCATGATTTTTCAGGAACCAATGACGGCTTTAAATCCGTTGCATCGAGTGGAAAAAATTATTGGTGAAAGTTTATTACTCCAAGGTTGGAGCAAAGAAAAAACGCGTGCCCGGGTGCTGCAATTACTTGCAGATGTCGGCATTCCACAGCCTGAAGAAAAACTAAAGCGTTATCCACATGAATTATCTGGGGGGCAACGTCAGCGAGTGATGATCGCAATGGCGTTGGCACTCGATCCCGATATTTTAATTGCTGATGAACCAACTACGGCTTTAGATGTGACTTTGCAGGCGCAGATTTTGGATTTATTAAAAAGCCTGCAAGTGCGTCGTAATATGGCCATGATTTTGATCAGCCACGATTTGAATTTAGTCAAACACTATGCAGATCGGGTAATTGTAATGAATCAGGGGCGGGTCGAAGAACAGGGCAGTGTGGCAGATATTTTTAATAGACCGCAGCAAGCCTATACCCAAAACTTGTTGAATCATGATTTTGGTGAAGCTTTGCAGGTTGATGAGTTGCCGACCATTTTGGAGTTGGAGCAGGTTGCTGTGAAATTCCCGATTAAACAAGGCTTGCTGAATCGGGTTAAAGATTATGTGGTTGCGGTTGAGCCGTTAAGCTTGCAACTTCCGCAAGGTCAATCTATTGGTATTGTCGGTGAAAGTGGTTCGGGTAAAAGTTCATTGGCACTTGCAATTGCACGATTGATTGAAAGTGAGGGAAAAATTGAACTACTTGGGCAAGATCTGAATCAACTGAATGAACGCCAATTGCGTCCCTTACGTCAGCAGTTTCAAATTGTATTTCAAGACCCGTTTAGCAGCTTAAATCCACGTTTAAATGTGGAGCAAACCATTGGTGAGGGTTTGGCATTGCAACAATTGTCCAAGCCTGAAATCATCCAGCGCATTGATGAAGCTCTAAGCAAAGTGGAATTGCCTGTGAGTTTTAAACAACGCTATCCGCATGAATTGTCGGGTGGGCAACGTCAACGGATTGCATTAGCACGCGCGTTGGTGCTGCGTCCTAAACTGTTAATTATGGATGAGCCGACTTCTGCCTTAGACCGTACCACGCAACGTGCTGTCGTGCAGCTGTTACGCCGTTTGCAGCAGCAAGAACAGATGAGCTATTTGTTTATTAGCCACGATTTGCAAGTGGTGAAAGCACTGTGTCAAAAAGTGTTGGTGCTGCATCAAGCGAAAGTCATGGAATTTCAAGATACTGTACAGTTATTTAGCCATCCGCAAACAGAATATACCCGTCAATTGATTGCTGCCAGTGAGTATTAAACCTTCAATATTTTTAAACAGCTATTTCGGCTGGCTGACTTGTTTTACCATTTTGACAATAAGATTTGTCAAAATGGCATTGACCTGTTCCGAAAAATCTTTAGAGTAAAAAAGACCAATAAAACACAATACGGAACAGTGTATGAGCCATCTTGCCGAAACAATTCAGATTCGTAATACCATGTTTAAAAATCGCATCATTAAAGGCGCGATGAGTGAGGCGCTTGCCAACACGGCAGGGCAGCCGAATAGCCTGCATTTAGGTCTATATGAAGCATGGGCAAAAGGTGGTTTGGGCTGTGCCATCACTGGCAACGTAATGGTCGATTTACGTGCCAAAAATGAACCGGGTGTTGTGGGAATTGAATCAGACCGAGATATAGAAAAGCTCAAACAGTGGGCAGAAGTTGGTAAACGTTATGGCATGGTGCAATTGGTACAGTTGTCACATCCTGGGCGGCAATGTCCGAAAGGTTTGAATAAAGAAACGGTTGCACCTTCGGCTGTGCCTTTTAGTCCAAGTTTAGCTTTGAGTTTTGGTACACCACGTGAACTACATGAAGATGAAATCCTCGATATTATTCAGCGTTTTGCCAAAGCTGCACAGATTTGTGAGCAAGCGGGCTTTGAAGGGATTCAACTGCATGGTGCGCATGGCTATTTGATCAGCCAGTTTTTATCGCCACTGACCAATAAACGCCAAGACCAATGGGGCGGCAATATTGAAAACCGTATGCGCTTTTTGATGCAAATTTATCAAGCGGTACGTGCAGCGACCTCAGACAATTTTATTGTATCAGTCAAACTAAACTCTGCAGATTTTCAACGTGGCGGCATCACTGAAGAAGAAGTGATTAGCGTGTTTAAAGCCATGGATGAAGCAGGTATAGATATGATTGAAATTTCAGGTGGTACTTATGAAGCACCCGCGATGGCAGGCTCTAAAGCTGATAAACGTAAACCAAGTACCATTGCCCGTGAAGCCTATTTTTTATCTTTTGCGGAATTGATTCGCAGTCAGGTGAAATGCCACTTAATGGTGACAGGTGGTTTTAGAACGGTAGTTGCCAAGAATGCTGCTTTGGACAGTGGTGCATGTGACTTTATTGGGATCGCCCGACCATTTGCGGTAGAAACCGATTTAGCCAACCGTTTGTTGGCGGGTCAAGATGTACGTTACGGGGTCGATAAAATTAAAACTGGTATCCCGATGATTGATAAAATGGCAATTATGGAAATTATTTGGTATGCCGCGCAGTTCAAAGCAATTGCACAAGGCAAGCGTCCAAACCCGAAACTCTCGCCTTTAAAAGTCTTTTTCAAATATTTAAAAGGCAATTTAACTGCGGTGATTAAAGGACAGGTCAACTCACGTAAATCAGCTTGATTCGTATTTTTCAAACCTCAGTGGACGGATTCAAAGCTTAAACTATGGTTTTTGAATCAGTCCGCACAGATTGAAATATAAAACTAATGCGTTAGATAGCAAAAAGCCCAAGTCATATTGATTGGGCTTTTTGTTGAGATGTAAACATCTCGAATATGGCGTCCCTACGGGGATTCGAACCCCGGTTACCGCCGTGAAAGGGCGATGTCCTAGGCCTCTAGACGATAGGGACAAATAGAAGTTTATATTTTTAAACCATGTAACAACCAATGCAGTTGTTGAGAATATTGGCGTCCCTACGGGGATTCGAACCCCGGTTACCGCCGTGAAAGGGCGATGTCCTAGGCCTCTAGACGATAGGGACTTAAAAAAATATCTACTTCTGAAATTGGCGTCCCTACGGGGATTCGAACCCCGGTTACCGCCGTGAAAGGGCGATGTCCTAGGCCTCTAGACGATAGGGACGTTTCAGAGGTGGGCGTATAATAGGGCGTATAAGGGGGGGTGTCAAACGCTTTTCTGCAATAATTCTGAAAAAAATGTTCAACTGAATAAAATTAAAACTATTCTGCTGTCGTGATACGTTTGAAGCGGTAAAAATCATGCTTTTCAAGTTATTTTTAAATGGACACATTTATTAGAGCAGCATGATTTTCTTTGTATTTTGCAGTATTCATTGCTAATCAACACAACTCAAAAAACAAGGCAATCCGAAGATCGCCCCTATTGTTTTACATCATCGCTAAAAAAGCATTATGATTTTTTGTGATAAATCATGTAATAACTGAGATAGCACAACACAATAAAAATCATACAGCCAATAAAACCTGCCAGCATTTCAGGGTCAAACACCATACTTAAGCAAGTAATAAAACAGAACACAAAACCTAAAATAGGCACTATTGGAAATAGCGGTGCAGCAAAACCTAAGTCCTGCACGGTTTTACCTTGTTTATACCATTGGCGACGGAAGTTAAACTGGCTTAAACAAATGCTCATCCAGACCACGACCATGGTAAATGCAGCCACACCCAAGAGGTTTTTAAAGATGGTTTCAGGCGCAAATTGTTCAGACAATAAACCTGGCATTGCACCGAGCATGGTGACCATGACTGCAATATAAGGAATACCACGCGCATTCACCTTAGAAAAAATCTGTGGTAATTGCTTTTGGTGTGAGAGCGACCACATCATTCGTGAAGCTGCAAATAAACCTGAGTTCGCTGCAGAGAGTAACGCTGTGATAATCACAAAACGAATAATATCTTCCGCATAAGGAATACCAATCTGATTAAACACCGTTACAAAAGGACTGCTGCTTACACCTTCTGCAGCCAAACCTGCAGCCTGATGTGGTAGCAAGGCACTAATCACCACAATGGTACCTACAAAGAAAATCAACAGACGGAAAATTGCGGTATTGATTGCTTTAGGCACGTTTTTGGCAGGGTCTTTGGTTTCACCTGCGGCAACACCAATCAACTCTGTACCTGAAAAGGCGAAATTAACAATTAACATGGTGGCAAAAATAGGGAATAGCCCTTCAGGAAACCAACCTTGTGCGGTTAAATTGCTAAATAAAGGTGCAGAGGTATAACCTTGATAAGACACAGCACCTAAAATTGCCATTAAACCCAAAACGATAAAGGCAATGACAGTCACGACTTTGACCAAAGATAGCCAAAACTCAGATTCTGCAAACAAGCGCGTGGAAATCATATTCAAACCAAATACAACGCCACCAAAAATCAGTGTCCAAATCCACATGGAAATATGCGGGAACCATTCCTGCATTAGCAACGCAGCGGCGGTAAATTCTGTGCCTAAAGTGACCGACCACGTGAGCCAATATAACCAAGTGATGGTATAGCCCGTGCCAGGTCCAATATATTGTTTGGCGTATGCCCCAAATGAACCTGAAACAGGCATGTGTACGGCAAGCTCGCCCAAACACAGCATCACCATATAGGCAATTAAACCACCAAAAATATAAGCGATGATGGCGCCAACGGGGCCTGTTTGTGCAATGACTTCACCTGAGCCTAAGAATAGACCTGTGCCAATAGCACCGCCCAGTGAAATCATAACCAAATGTCGAGTGCTCATCGCACGTTTTAAAGGCATAGTATTGCCTTGATGCACAGCATCATTTTGATGATTCGATGACGGCATAAGTGATAGGAGAAAAAATGAAATGAAGCGAAGTATTGTAGAGAAAAACTACAAATCTGCAATCTTGAAATAATAAATTTGGATTAGAAATGATCGTATAGCACGATAAATGGCGTCCCTACGGGGATTCGAACCCCGGTTACCGCCGTGAAAGGGCGATGTCCTAGGCCTCTAGACGATAGGGACGTTGCGAGGTGATGCGTATATTATGAATTTTTAGCGACAGTGTCAAACCTGAATCTAAAAAAACTGCCGCACTATTTGTTATTTGCTTAAAAAATAATACATCTTTAAAAATAAATCAGTGCATGTAAATTTGAATACGGTGCATCATTTTAATGATCAGGGGTTTGATATTGCTTTTCAGTGGTTGTTGTTTGTGTGGCTGCGGGTTGAGTGCTTGGTTTAGGTTGAGCAGGCTCACGATTCACAATATAAAGATACAACGCAGAAGGCGCGAGAATGACCAAAACCAAGACAATTTTTTTCAACATGGCAGAATCAATAACACAAATTGGAATATTGCCATTATAACCAAAGCCAGCTCAAAAGACTGCATGCATAAAAGCTGATTCGCAGTAAAAATCATTTTGATGCTCAGTCTTGTGGTTGAAAAGCACGAATCAAAACCACAACACTAAAAAGAAAACAGGACGACAAACGCAGTCTGTCATCCTGTAAACATCTCAATGTTCGAGTACAAATCGTATTATTGATCTGGGTTGAGTAAGTTCTCTACCATGTGCGGCGCAAGTTTATTTAGAATAAAACAAAACAGCTCTGCAGTTTTTTGCGTATCGTATAAAGCTGAATGAGCTTCTTTGCCATCAAACTCAATACCTGCCTGAATGCATGATTTTGCCAGCACCGTTTGACCAAACATCACCGCACTTAAAGTCACTGTATCAAACACTGAAAAGCTGTGGAATGGGTTTTGGTTTTTCGTGCCTGTGCGGGCAATGGCTGCTTGTACAAAGCCTAAATCGAAATGCGCATTGTGACCGACCAAAATGGCATGGGTACAATTCTGTTGGCGACGCACTTCATTGACTGATTTGAAAATCCGTTTTAATGCGGTTTTTTCATCTTCAGCCATAGCCATACGCATAGGGTTGAAAGGATCAATCCCAATAAAGTCCAACGAACGACGGTCTAAATTTGCCCCTTCAAACGGGTTGATATGCGCATGATACGCTTCACCTGGTACAAATTTGCCATCCGCATCATAAATAATTGGAATGGCAGCAATTTCCAACAAAGCATCGGTTTGGGCATTAAAGCCTGCGGTTTCCACATCAACCACCACAGGCAAAAAACCACGAAAACGTTGCCCCATCACGGGCAAAGTTGTATCTGTCACACTTTTCTCCATTGAATGGTTTTACCCGCATATAACGGAATAATTTGTTCACCATCCAAGTAGTCTAAACTGGTTGGAATGATTTGCTCTTCTTTCACCAAAGTAATGGTGTTGGTATTACGCGGCAAACCATAAAAATCTGCACCAAAGAAGCTTGCAAAGCCTTCTAAGCGGTCAATACGTCCAACTTGATCAAAAGCTTGTGCATAAAGCTCAATTGCCGTAGGCGCACTATAGCAGCCTGCACAGCCACATGCATTTTCTTTGGCATTTTTTGAGTGCGGTGCGCTATCTGTCCCTAAGAAAAATTTAGGATTTCCGCTAGTTGCGACTTCTAATAAGGTTTGTTGATGGGTTTGACGCTTTAAAATAGGCAAACAATAGAAATGCGGTTTTACGCCACCTACTAACATATCATTACGGTTAAATAATAAATGTTGTGGGGTAATGGTTGCTGCGACATTACGGCCTTGTTCTAAAACAAATTGCGCTGCTTCAGAGGTCGTAATGTGTTCAAGCACCAATTTTAAGTTTGGAAATTGTTGTAATAATGGTGAAAGCACTTCATCTAAGAAACGTTTTTCACGGTCAAAAATATCGACATGATTGTGCGTGACTTCGCCGTGCAGTAATAATGGCACTTGTTGTTCTTCAAGTTGCTCAATCACCGCATATACTTTACGAATGTCGCTCACCCCATTGTCTGAATTGGTGGTCGCGCCAGCAGGGTAAAGTTTAATGGCATTCACATGCGCAGAGGCTTTAATTTTCTTGACTTCTTCGGGAGAGGTTTGATCGGTAAAATACAACACCATACGCGGATCAAAATTTACACCTTCAGGGACGTGTGCCATGATGCGTTCACGATACGCTTCCGCTTCTTCTACCGTTTTTACTGGTGGAACAAGGTTAGGCATACAAATTGCGCGTGAAAATTGCTTGGCAAGATCGGGAACAGTACGTTGTAGTGCTAAACCATCACGTAAATGAGCATGCCAGTCATCTGGCTGGATAAGAGTAATCGTATTCAAGGCGCTGCCAGTCTGAAAAATAAAACAGATGATAATCTATAAATGTTAAAATGGTAACGTCGAAAGCCATAAAAAATAGAAATGCCTGAATTAATTGTTTCGACATTGTGTTATTTTTAAACCACTAAAAAAATTATATTCAGGTTGTTACAGTTTTGCTGTGCAACAATCGTGATTAAATGGAATTTAAAGCATCCATGGAATACAAATATAAGTTAGCCAAGCTACAGTACGACAAAGAAAAAAATGAAGAGTTGATTAAACGTCAACGTAAACGTGCGGGGCAGGTTTTTCCGAAACAACTGGAAGTTGAGTTTTGGCAACAGCATCTTGAACAAGCTCGGCACAACATTAACCAATATTTTTGGTCGGGCGTACTCATCTACTTTATTATCACCGTGCTGATGATTACTGGGGATTATTGGATTATTGATCGTAATTTTTTTAAACACGATTTTATCCACTCTTTACTAGGCTTGGTCAATGGCGCGTTTTGCTTACTGACCCTGTTCTTTTTTGCCCATTATAAAATTTTGCGCCCGTATTATGCCTATGCCGCCATGGCTATGATTTTTTGGGCCATTGTGTCGATGACCTGGCTGACCATGACGGTGCATACCGAAGTGTTTAGACACCAAGCCATGATGATCATCAGCATGATTTATATTATGGGTTTTGTACTGACGGGGGTGAAGCCGTTTCACATGCTGCTGACTGGGTTAATGGCGGCTGTGGTTGCCATGATTATGCTATTAACCTTGTATATTCCAATTGATGTGATGGTGATGGGGCGGGTGTTGGTTGGCAGTACGGTAGTGGGTTTTTTAATCAGTAAAATGCTGTGTACCCGTGAGCGGATGATTTTTTTGGTCATGCACCAAGCCCGACTTAGTGAAAAAATTAACCGTATTCATGCTGAAGAATTGTTGCATTTAAGTCAGCATGACGCGCTGACTAAAGTATCCAACAGACGTACTTTTGATGAAATGCTGGACAGCTATTTCGAACAGGCACGGCATGATGAAGTGCCATTGTCTTTACTCTTTATCGATGTCGATTTTTTTAAAAAATATAACGATCATTATGGGCATCAAAAGGGAGATGAAGTCATTTCAGCGATTGCCAAATCCATTAAAGACTCAATTCGTCACATGGATTTTGTTGCGCGTTATGGTGGTGAAGAATTTGTGGTGTTATTGCCAGAAACCGATGCGCATGGTGCGTATGCTGTGGCTTCCAATATTTTTAAAGCGGTTGAGCGTTTAGCGATTCCACATAGTCAATCTTTGGTTGACAGTAATGTCACCATCAGTTTGGGCTTTACCGTCTATAAAGGTGAGGCGGACATTTTTAAAAGCGATTTCTTACAACGTGCAGACCAAGCCTTGTACCGTGCGAAACAGTTGGGACGTAATCAAATTTATTACCACACTTTGCAGGTGGAAGAAGTGCTGTAAATTTTTCTATTGCAGCTTTCATTTAGTATGAATTGTTTAGTCCTCATGTTTAAACAAACATAAAAAAGCCGCTCAATTTGAGCGGCTTTCGATTTCACAAAATCATCACCAAGTGATTATTTGTTTTTGTCTTTCAATTGTGGCACTGCAGAACCTGAACCAATCGACAATAAGCCAGAATTGGTATAAAGACCCAATTTAGCGCGTGTATCGGTAATGTCTAGGTTACGCATAGTTAACTGACCAATACGATCCATTGGCGTAAACATTGAATCACCTTTCTCCATAGTTAAACGCTCAGCTTCATAAGTGAGGTTCGGAGATTCAGTGTTCATAATGGTATAGTCATTACCACGACGTAATTCTAAAGTCACTGTACCAGTAATTGCTTTAGCCACCCAACGCTGCGCAGTTTCACGTAACATTAACGCTTGAGAATCGAACCAACGACCTTGATACAATAAACGACCTAAACGTAAACCGTTAATGCGGTATTGTTCAATAGTATCTTCGTTGTGAATACCCGTAACCAAACGCTCATAAGCAATGTGCAATAACGCCATGCCTGGTGCTTCATAAATACCGCGAGATTTTGCTTCAATAATACGGTTTTCGATTTGGTCAGACATCCCCAAACCATGACGACCACCAATACGGTTCGCTTCAAGAATCAACTCAACAGGGTTTTCAAAACGCTGACCGTTTAATGCAACTGGCATACCTTCTTCAAAGGTAACCGACACTTCTTCGGCTTTAACTTCAACGTCATCTTTCCAGAACGCCACGCCCATGATTGGATCAACGATTTTGATGCCAGCATCTAGGTACTCAAGGTCTTTCGCTTCGTGTGTTGCACCTAGCATGTTTGAGTCAGTTGAATAAGCTTTTTCTTTTGACATTTTATAGTCAAAACCATTGTCGATAAGGAATTGTGACATTTCCGCACGACCGCCTAATTCATCAATAAAGGTTTGGTCTAACCACGGCTTATAAATTTTAAGCGCAGGATTAGTCAATAAACCATAACGATAGAAACGCTCAATATCGTTACCTTTATAGGTTGAACCATCACCCCAGATGTTTACGTCATCTTCTTTCATGGCAGTCACTAGCATTGTACCTGTTACTGCACGACCAAGCGGGGTGGTGTTAAAGTAAGGTATACCGCCTGTGCTGATATGGAATGCACCACATTGGATGGCAGCAATACCTTCCAAAGCCAACTGCATACGGCAGTCAACCAAGACTGCTTTTACCGCACCGTATTCTTCGGCTTTCTTTGGAATGGCATCATAGTCATCTTCATCTGGCTGACCCAAGTTTGCGGTATACGCATATGGTTCAGCGCCTTTTTGCTTCATCCACAATAAAGCAGCTGAAGTATCTAGACCACCAGAAAAGGCGATACCGACTTTTTTGCCTACTGGTACATTCTGCAAGATAGTTGCATTATCAGTCATTGCTAGTCCTAACTTTTTTAAAATAGGCACCACATTTGGTGGCCAAGGAGAATTCTAAACTGCAAATTATAGCACTCTTTAAAATGCTTGTTTTCGTTAAAAAAGCGCATTTGATAAAAAAATCAGGTTCAGGCTTAAATTTTCATTTAGAAATGGCAAACTTGGTATAGATGTTGAAGATCAAAACCTGCAATTGGGATGGTGCAGAATAAAATCACTTTTACTTTTGGGCGGTTTTATATCAAGTTTATATCAAGAATAGTTAGGGTCTATTGCCAAGTTTCATAACGCAATCTGAGAAAGTTTTAGCCACATGAGCAAGAACAAAGCACTGCTTTGTTTGCTGCGCAAGGGGACAAGCATATTTTTTGCTGCTATTGCGTTATGAGTCAGTCATTTAGAATGATTAAATTTCCTGCCTCATGCCTTATATCAGCTAAAAAACCTTGCGAGATATATCTCTCACGTCGCAAACATAGAAGAAGTGTCAACAGACCCTATAAATTGACGTTTGCGCCACACAGTCGAACTTTAGAGTCATAAACAGTTTATAAAAATCGGTTAAAGTATTCATGCAACAAGTTGCAAAGCTCATTATATAAGGACTCATCATGACAACTCGCTATGCAAATATTCTAAAACCATTACATTTAGGATTTACCACCATTAAAAACCGTGTCGTGATGGGTTCAATGCACACGGGTTTGGAAGATCGTTTTTATAATTATCCAAAACTGGCTGCTTATTTTGGCGAACGTGCCAAAGGTGGCGTGGGTTTAATTATTACAGGTGGTATTTCACCTAACCGTCAAGGCTGGTTATTGCCTGCGGGCGGTACTATGAATACATTGGGCGATGTTGCACCACATCGATTAGTGACACATGCCGTACATAAGCATGGTGCGAAAATTTTAATGCAAATTCTGCATTCAGGACGCTATGGTTATCAACCATTTGTGGTGTCTGCAAGTCCGATTAAATCTCCAATTTCACCATTTAAACCACGTAAAATGAGTGAAAGACAAATTTTAAATACCATTGAAGATTATGCGAAAACAGCTAGTTTAGCCAAAATGGCAGGCTACGATGGTGTCGAAATTATGGGTTCGGAAGGCTATTTACTGAATCAGTTTTTAAGCCGTCATGTGAATCAGCGTGAAGACCAATGGGGCGGTACGATTGAAAACCGTATGCGTTTTGCTTTAGAAGTAGTCAAAGCCATTCGCGCCGAAGTGGGTGAAAAATTTATTATCTGCTTCCGCTTGTCGATGCTGGATTTAGTCCACGATGGCAATACCATGCACGAAGTGATTACCGTTGCCAAAGCCTTAGAGCATGCGGGTGTGAACTTGCTCAATACAGGGATTGGCTGGCATGAAGCGCGCATTCCAACCATCGTGACTTCTGTGCCACGCGCAGCTTTTGTTGATTACACCGCAGAAGTGAAAAAACACGTTGAGATTCCTGTAATTGCATCCAACCGTATTAATATGCCTGATACTGCAGAAGAAATATTGGCAGCGGGTAAAGCTGATATGATTCAAATGGCACGACCATTGTTGGCAGATGCGTTTTGGGTCAATAAAACTGCGACCAATCGTGTCAATGAAATTAACACCTGTATTGCCTGTAACCAAGCGTGTTTAGATCATACCTTTAAAAATCAGCGTGCGACTTGTTTGGTCAATCCGCGTGCAGCCTATGAAACTGAATTGGTCTATGAAAAAACCAAGCAACCGAAGCGTATTGCAGTTGTCGGTGGTGGTGTTGCGGGAATGTCTGCTGCTACAGTTGCTGCTAGTCGTGGGCACCATGTGACTTTATTTGAAGCCAGCAACGAAGTGGGCGGTCAATTCAACTTGGCAAAAGTCGTGCCGGGCAAAGAAGAATTTCACGAAACCATTCGCTACTTTAAAGTGCAAATTGAAAAAACTGGGGTCGATTTGCGTTTAAATACCAAAGTCAACCGCGAGCAACTCGAACGTGAAGGTTTTGATGAAGTGGTCATTGCAACAGGTGTAGTACCACGTGCTTTAAAAATTGAAGGCAGCGATGCACCGCAAGTATTGTCTTATGCAGAAGTATTACGTGGTGCACCTGTTGGACAAAAAGTCGCTGTGATTGGTGCAGGCGGTATCGGTTTTGATGTGTCGGAGTTTTTACTGAAACCTGAACATCAGCCACAACCGCAGCCTTTGGCAGATTGGCAGCGTGAGTGGGGAGTCGATCCGAATCCTAACTATGTGACTGAAGGTGGTATGCTTGCTCCAGAAGTTCATCCCCCAGTCCGTGAAATTTATTTATTGCAACGTAAGACGACAGCTTTAGGTGCAGGTTTGGGTAAAACTTCAGGATGGGTACATCGTGCACAGTTGAAAAAACATGCGGTGCGTATGCTACGTGGTGTGCAATATAAAGCCATCAGCAATGAAGGCTTGTGGATTGAAATGGCAGGTCAAGACCAATTGTTACGTGTAGATAGCATTGTAGTCTGTGCAGGGCAGGAGTCGGTTAAAGATTTAATGCCTGCGGCAGATGAAAATACTTTGGCTAACTATCATATTATTGGTGGTGCAAAGCTTGCTGCAGAGTTAGATGCAAAACGTGCGATTCGTGAAGGGGCTGAATTGGCTGCTAAACTTTAAAAAGTGAGGTGGCTATGCTGTTGTTTTGATGAACTTTAGCGCTGATTTGGTGAAACAATATTCACTTGAGTGCTTGAGTGGTATTTTTTACTTGTCATCAAATCAAAAGCTTCGTATCATGGCCCACATGGAAGCGTGGCAGAGCGGTTTAATGCACCGGTCTTGAAAACCGACGAGGGCGCGAGTCCTCCGTGAGTTCGAATCTCACCGCTTCCGCCAAATATCAATGACTTAGCCCTGACATATTCAGGGCTTTGTTGTTTCTAGGGTTATGCAACGTAAGCCTGTAGTAAGCAAAAAATATTTAATTTTGAAATACTAATTATCAAATTGCTTGAATTGTTTCTAATATATAAGATGTGCTTATCTTCAGAACAACAATTTAGAAGTTAAGTTATGGACATTTTTGAGTTTGTTAGTAGTTACAAGAATCACCCAGTTTTATTTGTGGGTACTGGTCTAAGTCTTCGATATTTAAATAACTCTTTTAATTGGGAAGGGCTTTTGAAGTATGTAGCTATTGATCTCTATGGCACCGATGAAAAATTTTATGATATGAAGAACAAGGTGCATAAGACCCATGATGGCATACGCGCCAACTTAAGGCTTAAATTGTTGAAATATATTATAATTATCGCTTGAAAAATAAAAAAGGTGGTTGTATTTATTAATGCGCTAACACAAAACACAACTACCGTGGCGTATCATGATTCATTTTCAACAGTTATTACAAGTACTTCCTTCAAATATTGAACAAATGGCGATCAATTGTAATGCTTTTCAACGGGCTAGAAAAATTAAATGTAAGCGTCCGCTGAACCCCATGCCTATTTTTTAATTTGAGTTGGATTTCCAGCGATGTGGCAGTAATTCTTCTATTTGGGTCGCTTTATGCGTCGGCAGCCTTTTCAGTACAGTAAGCATCCGCTGAACCCCATAGCTTTTTTTAATTCGATTCAGGTTTCCAGCGGTGCGGCAGCAATTCTTCAATTTGGGTCACTTTATGTGTCGGCAGCCTTTTCAGCACATCACTTAAATAGGCATACGGATCCAAGCCATTCAGCTTTGCTGACTGGATTAAAGTCATGATATTCGCCGCTCGCTGACCACTGCGCAGCGAACCTGCAAACAGCCAGTTCTTGCGCCCCAACGCCCAGGGACGCATCTGATTCTCTACCCAATTGTTGCATATCGGTAGATTGCCATCATCCAGATAACGGCTTAAGGCTGGCCAACGCTTCAGAGTGTAATTGATGGCCTTGGCGGTGGGAGAACTCGATGGCACCGTCAGATGATGTTGGTTGAGCCATTCATATAGTTGTTGCATCACCGGTTGGCTATGCTGTTGTCGGTATTCGCGGCGGTCTTCCGCTGTACCATCCGTCTTTTTCCTGAGTTCTGCTTCTATGACATACAGTTTCTGAATCAGCACTAATGCCTGTTCAGCGACCTGACTTTTCCCGGTCACATGCAGTTCATGGAATTTACGACGTGCATGGGCCATGCAGCCCACCTCAATGACCTGGCCTGATTTGAAGCGTGCTTTATAACCACTGTAATCATCACAGACTAGATAGCCCTGCCAGCCTTTCAAGAACTCTGTCAACGGCAATTTAAAACTGACCCCTTTGATCTCGTATTAAGTTTCAACCTGTGGCTGAATCCCTATTCTTTTTTTATCCTTCAAACGATAACTCTCACCCGATGGAATTTAAAACCTTAAAGCCAGCATTAAAAAGTTTTATTGGTACTTTATTTGAAGATAATCCGTATCAATTCCAACCTGTTTTTCGAGGTTTTTATTTTACCAGTGCTTTACAGGAATGCAGCATCGAAAGCCCGATGACAGAAAGTATTGCACAAGAATTTCAACTGCAGCAGCTTGCAAGCCCTTTTCAGGACGAAGAAAAAAGTTCGATTGCCCCAAATCATGGTTATTTTTTACAAGGTTTGTTTTCCAATGTGATTTTGCGTGATCAACATTTGGTGAAACAACATATTAATCCTGCGAAAAAACGTCAGCGATATATGGCGTTTACTGCTGCATTACTTGGTGTTGGATTGTTGCTCAGTGTTTGGGTGTGGTCATATCGTCATAACCAACAACTCATTGCCGATGTTCAGGCAGACTTAGATCAAGTTATACGACTGGAAAAAACTTTTGGACAGGTTTTATCCACACAACTCGAAAGCTTATTAATTTTACAAGCACGTCTGCAACAGTTGGATGGGTTTTCCGAACAACGTCCACTTAAGTTCAGTTTTGGCTTATATCAGGGCAAGAAGTTACGCGAACAGCTCAAAGTTGAATATCTAAAAGGAGTTCAGCAGATTGTATTGTTGCCAACCCAGCAAAATATCGCGCAATACTTACAGCGTGCCCAACAAGATGCGGCAACACTCAAAGCGCATCATATACATGCAAAAACGCAGCAAGTTGCGAAAACTCAACCATATTTAGAGCCTTCCGTGCAAAATCCGCAAGATGCTTATAATGCGTTAAAGGCTTATTTAATGCTGACGAATCCTGAATATCGGGAGAGCAGTCATTTAAGTGATCAGATTTCACGTTTTTGGCGCACTTGGTTGGATGCCCATCGTGGAGAAATGCCACGTACGGACATGATTCAGCAGGCAGAAAAAATCCTGTCTTATGCCATGACACTCGCTCATCAGGACGATTTTCCTGTACTGGAAAGCGATGCACAAATGGTCGATCAAACTCGTCAAGTGCTGTTGTCGGTCATTCAGGGAATGCCTGCACGAGATCGGGTATATAACGAAATAAAAATGCGTGCAGCAGTACGTTTTCCTGCACTTACGGTCAGTCAAATTGTGGGGGAGCAACACAGTCGCATTGTTTTAGGCAGTCATGCTTTGCCTGGTATTTTTACGCAGCAGGCGTGGAATGAATATGTCGAACAAGCCATTGATCAGGTAGCCAATCAGCCAACGGACAGCAAAGATTGGGTGCTCAATAGTCATCAGTCGGATGATCTAACTTTTTCAGGAAGTCCTGAACAAATCCGTAAACAATTGCTGAGCTTGTATCAGCAAGAATATGTGAGTGAATGGAAGAAATTTCTAAATGGCATCCATTATGCAAAAACAGATCAGTTCAATCAGCAAGTGAAACAGCTTGATCTGTTGGGAGAGCCGCAAAACTCGCCAATTCGCAAGTTATTGCAACGTATTGCAGTGGAAACCAATTGGGATAATCCAATTGTGCAAGCTGAACTTGCTGTGCCTGAACAAGGATTTATGGCGTGGTTTAAAGACAAAGTGCTGCGTCAATCTAATGACAAAGCTGCAGCGCAGGCAGCTCTAAAAGCGCAAGGTGCGATTTCTCAAGAATACCAAATGTTTTATCAACTGCTGCGTAAACGTGACGATTTACAGGATCAATCTCTGTTTGATGTGTATATGAACAACCTTGCACAGGTGCGCAGCAAGTTAAATGATCTTCAAACGGCAGGGGAAATTGGACCAAGTGCAATGGCATTGTTCAAACAAACCATCCATGATCAAAACTCGGTCTTTAATACAACGCAAAAATATGTCGATGAAAAAATGATGGTGGGTTTAAAAGAGGCTGACCAACAATTATTACAAAAACTGTTGATGACACCGCTAACTCAATCTTTTGCAAGTTTAATTGTACCGACACAAGATGAAATTAATAAATTATGGCGTATTCAAGCCTATCAACCGTTTGCAACACATTTAGGTCAGAAATATCCATTTCATTCAGGGGGGACTTTACAGGCAACCAGTCAGGAAATGGGACAAATTTTTGGTGAAACAGGAAGTATTGCTGGCTTTGTCAAAGACACTTTAGATCCGTTGTTGATTCGTCGTGGTTATGTCTTAACTTCAAAAACATGGAAAGATTTAGGCTTAAATTTAAATCCTCAGTTTGTGATGGCATTTCCGCAATATGTTGCGCCAATTCATGGTATGGCAACAGGACGTTTAGATCAGCCTGCAACATCTGCTGTTTCAAATCAATCCAATTTCCAATTTTATCCATTACAGCACCCACAATTTTTATCGTATAGCATTGATATTGATGGTCAGCGAATGCAGTTTGAAAATGGAATTCAACAATGGGTCAACTTTGTGTGGCCCAATCCAGGCGCAATTCCCGGCGTGCGTATTAGTGCAGTCGATTTAAACGGTCAGTCGCATACTATTTTTGAAGCACCGGGCGAATATGGCATTAACCGTTTAATTGATGCTGCACAGCGCAAAGAGCAAAACGGTCACTTTGAAATGACTTGGGTCAGTAAAACGGAACCATCTTTATCTTTAAAAGTGAATTTCCGACTCATTAGCGGTCATAGCTCGGGCAATATTGGTTCAAGTCGTGGTTATGTGGGGTTGCAGTTGGTCGATCAAGTCACCACGACCAAAGCACTTCTTGTGGTTGCTGCACAAACGACAGCAATGAGTCCCGCACAAACAGCGGCTACGCAGTCTAAAACTACAATGTCTGCACAAGTGGGAGGCGTTCCGCAATGATCAAGAGAAATAACACTTGGCAAAAGGCGTGGTGGGTATGCAAGCAGTAAAAACCGTACCTTTATATTATGGAAAAATACCTGCCCGTGGTGATTTTATAAAGTCTAAAGGGCAATCGGAACTCATTCAGCAGCTCGATCAGTGGATTAGTAATGCACTGGAACATGCCATGCAGAGCGCAGATTTTAAACAGCGTTATGCAACTTTGCCTGCTTTAGATTTTTTGATTGCCCATCCAGCAGAACCAATGTTTTTAGCTGTTAATTTAAAGGCGAGCCAAGATAGCTCGGGGCGGGCATTTCCAATGCTACTGGGGCAGTTGTTTGAGGTCGAACAGCCGAGTCAAAAGTTATTATTTGTGCCGTTTTTTTACAAAGCTATTTGGACTGATTTATTGCAACGCAATCAGGTCTTAAGCAATATCCGTGATCCCAATATGTCATTTGAACTGTTGAATCAATTGCCGAATAGGGTTCAACTTTTGAGTGCAGAAGAATACCAAGACTTTTATGAAAAACACAGCACGCATTCATTGGCACAATTAATGAAAATCAGTGTCAATGACTTGGCTCAGAGTATGATTGGGTTGGGACTTTTACTGCAACCCGTCCTCAAAAATGGCACTCGTCGTTTAAACAAAGTGATGATTTTACCGCTGAATCATCCGCGATATTGCTTTGAAATCGCAGCATTTTGGATGGGCATGATCGGGCGGTTTTTAGGCGCGCATCATACTGAAATTTTGCTGGGGATACTACATTTTGAGGCACCCATTTTGATCATTGATTTTCAGGGGGCTGATGTCATGACGCTGCGCGATCTATTTATTCAAAATATGCAGGGTGAACATTGGGTTTCTTTAATTCAAGCCACTTGGATTGATGCTTATTTAGAACAAAATGCAGGTCTTGCAACATTGGAACAATTACTTTGTCAGCGGCAGTTAAATCTTAACCAAGCCTTGAAGCTGTTTAGGCAAACTTTTTTAGATAAATAAATATGAAAAATAATCAAAAACGTATTCGCGTAAGTCTACTTATTGGCTTGTGTTTTTTAGTCCAAAGTCATTTGATCTATGCAGCGCCCATTGTTATAGAAGGTGTGGTGCCAAACGAAGCAAGTAAACAAGCCATTTTGGCGAAAATGCAAGCTGTGTATGGTGAATCGCAGGTGTTAGATAAAATTCAAGTCCGTGCAGTTGCTGCACCGAATGGTTGGGATGATTCAGTCACTCGTATGATTACAGCAGAGTTAAAAAAGATTTCTCAAGGGCAGTTACGTGTGAAAGGGACTCAAGTTGATTTGAAAGGAAAAGTGAATGCTGCTCATCAAATTCAAGCCACGACAGCAAATTTTCAGGCTTTGGTACAGCAGCCTTATCGTTTGAACACACAGCTTTCGGGGAGTCAGTATGAACAAAAAATGCTGGATGCTGCGCTCAAAAACAGGATTGTTGAGTTTGAATCGGGCAGTGCAATTTTGACTGACGTAGGGCAAAAAATTCTGGATGAAATGGCTGTGGCATTGAAGCAAGTTGGCACCCAAAAAGTGAAAATTGTTGGACATACAGACAGTTCGGGCGATGCGCATAAAAATATAGTGTTAAGCCAATCACGTGCAGGCGCGGTAAAAAATTATTTGATCGATAAAGGTATTGCGATAACGCATTTAAGCACCGAAGGTCAAGGTTCTAATCAGCCTGTCGCAGACAATACAACGCCACAAGGACGTAAGAAAAATCGACGTATTGAATTTGAGGTGCTTTGATTAGTTGATATTGAGCAAGGCGGAAGTTGAGCGTCATGTCCTGATCTTTAGAGCATCTGTGTGTAAACAGATGGCATAGAAAATAAAAACAGCATCAATCATTCAGTAATTTCCACAGTGAGAGTGCTTTGTGCAATTTAAAGCACGAATCTTGAATACATTGATCTGAAATAGAGGCTTTAAATCAACATTCGGAAGTTTTACTGCCGAAACGCGCCAAGAAAACCATTTTCCATCTAGCTGATTATGGCATTTCACAGTAGAATATGCGCTCTCTTCAAGTCACATTGTGGCATGGTCCAAAAGATCAGCCCGTGGAGCCAAAATCAGCATGTTTATCGTTGCCGGTGCACCTGCACATTCATCTTTTAAGAAAACTCAACTCTTAAACCGTTTAGCGTCAATGAGTTCTGTTCAATCTTTCGATAGCCAATGGGTTTATTTATTTGACCAAGCGCTCGACGAGCAACAACAGCAATCTGCTTTACAGCTTTTAAACGATGGTGCATCTTTTGAATTACGCCAAGCTGCAAGTGATGAAGTTCAAATTTTAGTGACACCACGTGTGGGCACAATTTCTCCTTGGTCATCAAAAGCAACCGATATTTTTGCCAACTGTAATACGCCTGTACACCGCCTAGAACGCGGTGTTTTGTTTACCTTAAAAGGTATTACAGACGTTTCAAACGAAGTAAAACAAGTATTGCATGACCGCATGACCGAAAGTGTGTTTAACCACATTAACGATGCTGCAGCGTTATTTGTTGAAACTGAACCAAAACCTTTAAATAGCATTGATATTTTGGGTGAAGGCAAAGCGGCATTGGTAAAAGCCAACAGTGAGTTTGGTTTTGCCTTGTCTGATGAAGAAATTGATTATTTAACCGAAGCATTTATCAAGTTAGGCCGTAATCCGCATGACATTGAATTGATGATGTTTGCACAAGCCAACTCTGAGCACTGCCGTCACAAAATCTTTGGTTCTGAATGGACAATTGATGGCGAAGTACAGCCATTGTCATTGTTCCAAATGATCAAAAATACTTATAAAGAATCACCAACAGACGTATTGTCGGCTTACAAAGACAACGCTTCGGTGATTGTTGGTTTTGATACGCAGCGTTTCTATCCGAAAAAAGATGCTGCAACAGGTCACTACGTTTATAAATATAAGAGCCAAGCTGCCCACATTCTTATGAAAGTGGAAACACACAACCACCCAACTGCAATTGCACCATTTGCAGGTGCTGCGACAGGTTCGGGTGGTGAAATCCGTGATGAAGGCGCGACAGGTCGTGGTGGTAAACCAAAAGCAGGTTTAACAGGCTTTACAGTATCGAATTTAAATATTCCTGGTTTTGAACAGCCTTGGGAAGAAAACTATGGCAAGCCTTCACGTATGGCATCGCCATTACAAATTATGATTGAAGGCCCATTGGGCGGTGCAGCGTTTAACAACGAATTTGGTCGTCCTGCGTTAAATGGTTACTTCCGTACTTTCGAGCAAAACGTGAATGGTGAAGTAAAAGGCTTCCATAAACCAATCATGATTGCAGGTGGTTACGGCAACATTCGTCCAGACCATGTCGAAAAAGACCCAATTCAGCCAGGCGATTTATTAATCGTTTTAGGCGGCCCTGCGATGTTGATCGGTTTAGGCGGTGGCGCTGCATCTTCTGTAGATAGCGGAACCATGGGTGAAAATCTTGACTTCGCTTCAGTACAACGTGAAAACCCAGAAATGGAACGCCGTTGCCAAGAAGTGATTGATACATGCTGGCGTTTGGAAGATGCTAACCCAGTCGTATCAGTGCATGACGTGGGTGCAGGTGGTATTTCGAACGCAATGCCTGAGTTGGTGAATGATCACGAACTAGGTGCTGTACTTGATTTGCGTAAGATTCCATCTTTAGAACCAGGCATGTCACCAATGGAAATTTGGTCAAACGAAGCGCAAGAGCGTTATGTATTGGCCATCCGTCCAAGTTCTTTAGAATTATTTGAATCAATCTGTGCGCGTGAGCGTTGTCCGTTTGCAGTATTGGGTGAAGCGACAGAAGCGCGTCATTTAACGGTTGAAGATCCACTGTTCAATAACAAAGCTGTAGATATGCCAATGCAGGTCTTGTTAGGTGGTACGCCACGCATGAGCCGTTCTTATGAAAGCATTGAGCGTCAAGGTGATGATTTTGATGCAGCTCAAGTTACTGATCTGAAAGATGCGATTTACCGTGTCATCAAGAATCCAACTGTTGCTTCTAAATCATTCCTAATCACGATTGGTGACCGTTCAATTACAGGTATGGTTGCACGTGATCAGTTGGTTGGCCCATGGCAGGTGCCTGTTGCAGATGCAGCAGTAACCACTACCAGCTTGCAAGGCTTTACAGGTGAAGCAATGGCGATGGGTGAACGTCCACCTGTAGCTTTATTAAACCCTGCAGCATCTGCGCGTTTGGCAGTGGCAGAATCTATTTCCAATATCATGTCAGCCAAAATTGACCAGATCAGCGACATTAAATTATCTGCAAACTGGATGGCAGCAGCAGGTCAAAAAGGCGAAGACCAAGCTTTGTTTGAAGGTGTAAAAGCCATTGGTATGGAAATGTGTCCTGCGCTAGGAATTGCAATTCCAGTAGGTAAAGACTCATTGTCTATGCGTACCACTTGGAATGACGAAGGTGTTGATAAATCTGTAACTTCACCAATGTCAGGTGTAATTACTGCATTTGCACCAGTGACCGATGTACGTAAAACACTAACCCCTGAATTGAAAAATACCGATTCAGTATTGGTACGTATTGACTTGTCTAAAGGTCAGTTCCGTTTAGGCGGTTCAATTTTAGCGCAAGTGTATAAAGCTATTGGTTCAGTAACACCAGATGTCGATAACTTTGACGAATTCAAAGCATTCTTTGCTTTGGTACAAGACTGGAATAACCGTGGCTTGATTCAAGCTTATCACGACATTGGTGATGGTGGTTTATTGGCAACTGTAACAGAAATGATGTTCGCTTCACGTTTAGGTGTGGCGTTAGAAGATCAATCTGTTGCGGCATTGTTTGCTGAAGAAATTGGTGCAGTACTACAAATCTCTAAAGCAGACTGGGCTAACTTAGCTGCTGAAGTTGCTGCATCTACTTTGAAAGATGCGATTTCGGTAGTCGGTACAGTTAATAGCACAGACCAACTTGCTGTAAATGGCTTGGTGCTTGAACGTGCCGATTTGCAAGCGGCTTGGAGTGAAGTATCACACCAAATCCAGCGTTTACGTGACAACTCAGAAACTGCTGATCAAGAATTTGCTTTGATCACAGACAAAAACCACAAAGGCTTAATTGCTCAACCGACATTTGACTTAAATGAGCCAGTTGAAGCGCCATACATCAACACACGTCGTCCTAACATGGTGATTTTACGTGAACAAGGCGTAAACGGTCATGTAGAAATGGCGGCAGCATTTGACAAAGTCGGCTTTAACACCGTTGACGTACACATGAGTGACTTGCTTGCAGGGCGTGTCGATTTAGACGACTTTGAAGGCTTAGTGGCGTGTGGTGGTTTCTCTTACGGTGACGTATTAGGTGCTGGCGGTGGCTGGGCGAAGTCAGTCTTGTTCAACCCGAAATTACGCGACCAGTTTGAGAAATTCTTTAACCGTCAAGAAACGTTCTCACTGGGTATCTGTAACGGTTGTCAAATGTTGTCACAATTAGCACCACTCATTCCAGGTGCAGAAGCGTGGCCACGTTTCCATCGCAATACTTCAGAAGTGTTTGAAGCGCGTAGCGTTAACGTCCGTGTGGAAAAATCAAACTCTGTATTATTGCAAGATATGGAAGGCTCGATTTTACCAATCGCAGTGGCACATGGTGAAGGTCGCGTCGTTGCACCAGAAGCTAATTTGGCAGCCTTGAACGCAGGCAACCAAGTGATTTTACGTTATGTCGATAGCCACGGAAATGCGACTCAACATTATCCAATGAACCCGAATGGTTCGCCAGAAGGTATTTCAGGCGTAACTTCAAAAGATGGTCGTGCAACAATTATGATGCCGCACCCTGAACGTAATTTCCGTGCGCTTCAACATTCTTGGAAACCTGAAGAATGGACTGAAGATGGTGCATGGTTACGTATGTTCCGCAATGCGCGTAAATTTATTGGTTAAGATTTAACTCGCTTAATCTATAGCAGTCAGCCACCTTCGGGTGGCTGATTTTTTTGCTGTGAATATGCAACTTTTATATAGACGTGCATGTTTCCACCTAAATGAATCGTCGGCTTGCTGTTCAACAATTCTGCATTAATCTCAACAATCATAGTCATCCTAGACAACTCAAGCTATCATAAACAAGCAAACACACATGGGATGGCGTTATGAAAATCATTGCAGATGAAAATCTGGCATATACCGATTATTTCTTTGCAGATTTGGCAGAAATAGAGCACAAGGCTGGACGCCGTCTAACGCATCAAGATGTGCAAGATGCTGATGCGCTGCTAGTTCGTTCCGTCACCCAAGTGAATGCAGCATTGATTCAACAGACCGCGCTTCAATTTATTGGCAGCGCGACCATTGGCACAGACCACCTTGATATCCCAGCCATCGAGCAGCAGGGCATTGCATGGTCAAATGCGGCAGGTTGTAATGCGCAGGCGGTGAGTGAGTATGTGATTACCGCATTGCTTCATCTCGAGCCTGAATTACTACATGCCAATCAAAACTTTAAACTTGGCATTATTGGACTGGGCAATGTCGGCTCGCGCTTGGTCAAAATGGCACAATTATTCGGTTGGGATGTCATCGCATACGATCCATTTGTGCAGTTGCCCAATGTACAGCAATGTGACTTAGATGCACTATTACAACAGGCAGATGCAATTTCCATTCATGTGCCATTAACAGAAACTGGTGAACATCCTACTCATCATTTAATTAATGCAGCGCGTTTGGCATGTATGAAGCCTCAAGCCATTCTGATTAATTCAGCGCGTGGGCCAGTGGTAGAAGAAGCGGCTTTAATGCAGGATATTCAACATACTCAGCGTTTAGTGGTATTAGATGTTTTTGAATATGAACCTGAAATCTCTGCAGAATTATTAGATTTGCTTGCTTTGGCAACCCCGCATATTGCAGGGTATAGCCTAGAAGGCAAGGCACGCGGCACACAAATGATTTATCAGGCTTTTTGTGAAAATTTTGGTTTAGATGCCACAAAACAATTTGAAACTCAATTGCCAAGCTGCGCGCAATATTTCAAAACCCAAGATTTGAAAAATAGTCTGCATGCACATTTAAGTCAAATTTATGATATTGCACAGGATGATGCCAATTTACGTGCCTGTGTCAAAGCGGGCAAAGTTGAGCAGCAGGCTTTTGATCATTTAAGAAAAACCTATCCTCTGCGTCGTGAATGGGCAGCACACGGAGGCCCGCAAGCATGAGTTCAAATCTCCAATATCAACCAACTTGCGACTTAAACAGCATGCGCGCACGTGCACAATTGTATGCACAAATACGCCAGTTTTTTGCGGAACGTGAAGTACTTGAAGTTGAAACGCCAATTTTGTCACAGGCAGGAGTGACAGATGTGCATTTGGCTTCAGTGCAAGCACAGCGCCATGTGCAGGGCAAATTGCATACGCACTATTTACAGACCTCACCTGAATTTGCCATGAAGCGTTTATTGGCCAGTGGTAGTGGTGCTATTTATCAAATTTGCAAAGTCTTTCGTGATGATGAGCATGGACGTAAACACAACAGCGAATTTACCATGTTGGAATGGTATCGTCCCGAATTTAGCCTGAAAGAGCTTATGTTTGAGGTGACAGATTTACTTAATCTGACGTTAAAACAACGCTTTGGCGAAGTACGTCCAACAGTGTTGAGTTATAAACACGCATTTATGGATCGTTTGGATTTAAATCCTTTACAGGCAAGTCTGCAACAATTGAAAGACTGCTGTCATCGTGTGGGTTTGCATCTGGATTTGGGTGATGACCGTCTAGGCTACATCGACCTATTGTTTTCACATTTTGTAGAACCAAGTTTGGGCTTTGATGCT
Source organism: Acinetobacter sp. YH01004 (assembly GCF_013420455.1). NCBI lineage: Bacteria > Pseudomonadati > Pseudomonadota > Gammaproteobacteria > Moraxellales > Moraxellaceae > Acinetobacter > Acinetobacter sp. YH01004. The sequence continues at coordinate 37,300 of NZ_VOXZ01000003.1, read as the reverse complement.
CCTGTATTTTTAACCGATTTTCCACCTGAATTAGCATCTTTGGCTAAAACCAGAACAGATGATGATGGGGAATTGGTCGCAGCCCGTTTTGAGCTATATATCGAAGGTTTAGAGCTTGCCAATGCCTATGATGAATTGATTGATGCTACTGTGCTGCGTTCTCGTTTTGAAGCCGATAATGCAGAACGCGCACAACTTGGTTTACATGTGATGCCAATTGATGAATATTTATTGGCTGCGTTGCCGAACATGCCTGAATGTTCAGGTATCGCCTTGGGCATAGATCGCTTATTGATGATTGCAACTGAGCAGATGCGTTTAGAGCAAGTGATTAGCTTTCCTGCGCAGCTTGCCTAAAAGCAAAAGACAGTTTCTTATTTCAAGAAGGATTTATTTGAGCTAAAAAGCCGTAGCTTCTATATTTTAGAAGATTACGGCTTTTCGATCAGAAATTTAGGCTGACTTAAATAGGTTAAGAATGATAGATCAAAGAACGCATGTAATGACGTTCTATAGACTTAAATAGCCTAAGCAGTAGCAGCCAAGTGACGTGCCTTTAATTGCTCAATCGCTTTAATGCGTCGTTCAATCAGCATTTCACCAATATCGGGGCCTTGGACATCGGCAGGTAAGTCTTGCGCCTTAATGCTGCGTACCACTTGAATCGCTTCCAAAATATAGCTCGCTTGCGGATAGTCACGATCTTCCAAACCTAAACGCCCACGAGAGTCACATTCACAGGCTTGTACAAAGGCTTCTACACGCTCAGGACGACGCAAGACATCCAAACGCTGTAATAAGCGCCATAACGTGCCAGGCTTTAAGCTCAATGCTTGGTGGCATTTTAAATGCTCTTTACATACAGCAAGTGCAAGTTGTTTGGTATTGGTCGGTACGCGCAGGCGTTCACACACTTCCGTTACAGGTCGAATCCCACGTTCTTCATGCATAATGTGCCGTGGTAATTCATCGGCAGGGGTCAAGGCCTTGCCTAAATCATGCAATAACACTGCAAAGCGTACATCGAGTGAGTAATTGGCACGACAGGCTTGTTGTAGTGACATCATGGTGTGCACACCACTGTCAATTTCAGGGTGATATTCAGGACGCTGTGGAATACCGAATAAAGCATCTAATTCAGGAAATAAAACTTTTAAAGCACCACAGGCACGCAATGTTTCAAAATAAACATCGGCACGTGCTTCCATTAAGGCACGTGAAGTTTCTTTCCATACGCGTTCAGGTGTCAGCGCATGTAACTCACCAGATTCTGCCAACTCTTGCATTAATAACAAGGTTTCAGGTGCAACCACAAAGCCTAAAGCATGATAACGTGCTGCAAAACGAGCAATACGCAGCACCCGTAACGGGTCTTCTACAAAAGCATTGGAAACATGGCGCAGCACTTTATTGCACAGATCTTGCTGTCCACCGTAAGGGTCGTAGACATTGCCATCACTATCCATTGCCATGGCGTTAATGGTTAAATCACGACGGATTAAATCTTCTTCTAAGGTCACGCTTGGGTCGGTATGAAATTCAAAACCGTGATAACCGTGTCCAGATTTGCGCTCAGTGCGAGCAAGTGCATATTCATCTTTGGTTTCAGGATGAAGAAAAACAGGGAAGTCTTTGCCCACAGGTTGAAAGCCTTGAGCCAAAAGTTGTTCGGGCGTTGCGCCAACGACAACATAATCTTTTTCGTGATAGGGATGCCCGAGTAAGTGATCTCGAACTGCACCGCCTACTAAATAAACTTGCATGAAAAAACCTCTATTCTTCAAGCAATCATGCTACAGAATAGAGGTTTTCTCAAGTCTATAATTCTGAGTCAGTCACTCAGAAATATAGGTTTATGCTTTAACTTGTGCTGTTTGTTGAATTTCAGCAACAGTGAGGGCAGTCATATTCACAACACGACGTGTCGTTGCAGTCGGAGTCAAAATATGTACAGGTTTTGCTGCACCTAACAAGATAGGGCCAATCGTAACATTGTTACCTGAAGTCGATTTCAACAAGTTAAATGAAATATTGGCAGCATCTAAGTTCGGCATAATCAACAAGTTTGCAGAACCTTTGAAGCGTGAGTTCGGGAAAGCAAAATGACGGATATTTTCGTCTAATGCTGCATCACCGTGCATTTCACCTTCAACTTCAAGCTCAGGTGCAATCTCACTCAAGATTTCAAAGACTTTACGCATTTTTTGTGCGCTAGAGTCTTGTTGGTCAGAACCAAAACTTGAGTGAGAAAGTAGAGCAACGCGTGGTGTCATACCAAAACGGCGTACTTCTTCAGCCGCTAAAAGTGTCATTTCAGCCAACTGTTCAGCAGTTGGGTTTGTGTTGACATAAGTGTCGGCAATGAACAAGTTGCGATCTTCAAGCATCAATGCGTTAAGGGTAAAGAAGTTAGTACGACCTTCTTTTAGACCAATCACATTTTTTACGAAATCAAGGTGAATGTCGTAGCTTGAATAAGTACCACATAACATACCATCGGCTAAACCATGCTTCACTAACATTGCTGCAATGAGGGTAGAGCGACGACGTGCTTCACGCTGCGCGTATTCAGGTGTAACGCCTTTACGCTGCATGATGGTGTAGTAATCATCTGCAAATTTTTCGTAGTTAGGGTTGTTTTCCTGGTCTACTATTTCCATATTCACGCCATGTTCAAGACGTAAACCTAACTTTTTGATGTTCGCTTCAATTACTGAGGTACGACCTACAAGGATTGGTTTAGCCAAGCCTTCATCCACTGCAATTTGTACTGCGCGAAGGACGCGTAAGTCTTCACCTTCTGCATAAGCAATACGTTTAGGATCAGTTTTTGCTTGAGCAAAAATAGGCTTCATCATAAATGCCGAGTTATATACAAACTCAGACAAACGCTGACGGTATGCAGAGAAGTCTTGAATTGGACGACTTGCTACACCTGAATCCATTGCTGCCTGAGCAACTGCAGGTGCAATTTCAAGAATTAAACGCTGATCAAGTGGGCGTGGAATTAAATAGTCACGACCAAATGATGCAGATTTTTCACCATAAGTTGCTGCATCTGCTTCAATGTGTGCCATGCGTGCAATTGCGTGTACACAAGCAATTTTCATTTCTTCGTTGATGGTAGTTGCGCCAACATCTAATGCACCACGGAAAATATACGGGAAGCAAAGTGCGTTGTTAACTTGGTTCGGATAATCCGAACGACCTGTTGCCATAATCACATCTGGACGTACTTCATGCGCATGTTCAGGCAAGATTTCTGGGTCTGGGTTAGCCAAAGCAAAGATAATTGGATTTTCAGCCATTTCTTTGACCATAGCTTTGGTCAAGATACCCGCTGCAGAAAGACCAAGGAACATATCCGCACCGCTAATTACATCAGCAAGTTGCGTTCCTTCAATGTCTTGCATATAGCGTTTTTTCGAGTCATCCAAACCTTCACGTTTGGTGGTGATTAGACCACGCGAATCCGCAACAATGATATTTTCTTTTTTCGCGCCCAATGCACATAACAGGTCTAAACAAGACAGTGCGGCTGCACCTGCACCTGAAGCAACGATTTTGATTTCTTCAATTTTCTTGCCGTTAAGTAACAAGGCATTGAGTAGGGCAGAACCTACAATGATTGACGTACCGTGTTGGTCATCGTGGAACACAGGAATATTCATGCGTTCACGAAGTTTTTGCTCAATGTAGAAACATTCTGGCGCCTTGATGTCTTCAAGGTTGATACCACCAAAAGTTGGTTCTAATGCTGCAACAATATCTACAATTTTGTCTGGATCATTTTCAGCAATTTCGATGTCAAATACATCGACACCAGCAAACTTTTTAAAGAGTACGCCTTTACCTTCCATCACAGGTTTAGACGCCAAAGGACCGATATTACCTAAACCTAATACTGCTGTACCGTTACTAACGACAGCAACCAAGTTACCGCGAGCGGTATAAAGTGCAGCTGTTGAAGGATCACGTTCAATCTCTAAACATGGTGCTGCGACACCTGGTGAGTAAGCGAGCGCTAAGTCACGTTGGTTGACCAGCTGCTTACTTGGAGTAACGCTGATTTTTCCTGGTGTTGGAAATTCGTGATAGTAAAGTGCCTGCTGTTTTAATGATTGATCGTCCATCTGAATCTCGTGTGTGACAAGTTGGCCAGCGATGCTGGTGGTTTTTTTATGAATCTTATCGAATATACCATTACTTGCCCCCTTAGCACAGACGTCACTGTTTATTTTTAGAACAAACTTAGAGCTTTTGGGTCTAGTTTCAGATTAAGGAGCGATAAGCGCGCGATACTAAATTGGCTTTTAGAAATTGGGTCGCTTCACTTTCAGGCAAAGGCCTAGAGAATAAATACCCCTGCGCAATATCACAATTTAAATTCTGCAAATATTGCAGTTGTTGCTCAGTTTCAATCCCTTCAGCCACCACACTCATGCCCATGGCTTTGCCCATAGCAATCATGGCACTAACAATGGCTTCTTGTTTGGTATTCCCAATTTTAGAAACAAAGCTACGGTCTATTTTTAAACTGTCAATTGGGAAGTCTGTTAAGTAAGAAAGTGAAGAATAGCCTGTACCAAAATCATCTAAGGCGATATGAATATCACGTTGTTTAATTTCATCTAATAAAGACTTCACGGTTGTGGAGTTTTCCACTAAAGAGGATTCGGTAATTTCTAATTCTAAGCTTGCACCTGAAATTTGATAGGTATTAATCGCATCATCTAAATCTTGCAGCAATTGACCACGTTGCAGTTGTTGTGCAACTACATTAACCGATACTTGGATATGATCAAAACCTAACAGATTCCATTCACGAATTTGCTTGGCAGTTTGTTGAATTACAACCCGACCAATATCGGAAATTAAACTGGTTTGTTCCGCAATAGGAATAAATAGGTTCGGTGGAATAATGCCTTTGGTTGGATGTTTCCAGCGCACCAATGCTTCAAACCCAACTACCTGATAATTATGGAAATCAATTTTAGGTTGATAATATACAATTAACTCATCATTTTTAATGGCTTGGCGTAAGTCACGCTCTAAATGCACATCTTGTTCTAGCAGTTTGGTGTTGTCTAAAGCGTAATATTTAACGGTATTACCACCCAAACGCTTGGCTTCAGACAAGGCTTGTTCTGCACAATTATTCAGATAATCCAGCTGGCGTCCATGTTCAGGATAGAGGGAAACCCCCATCGACAGGGTAATAATATGTTCTTGTCCCTGCACATTAAACGGCAAATTAAAGGCTTTGGCGATGCGTTCACAGTGCTGCTGTATAGAAGGGCGAATATGAGAAATTTCATACACAATTGCAAAATCATCGCCATTTAAGTGCGCGACAAACAGCGCTTCGGCATTGGTGATGCGTAAACGCTGCGCCACTTGACGGAGTAATTCATCGCCACCATTATTGCTTAAATATTCATTTAAAGGTCTGAAACGGTCAATATTGAGTCGAATGACCGCCAATTGCTGCAATGAATCTTGCTGCGAAATAAGATATTGATGTAGTTGATAATTATAGTAAAAGCGATTAGGCAAGTCGGTCAGTGGGTCGTAATTTTCTAAATAGGATAGACGCTGTTCTTGTAATTTATGTTCGGTTAAATCAGACACAATCCCAATATAATTAATAATGCGGTTTTGCTCATCGGTGACAGCATTGATATGCACACGAACTTCGAGTTCTTTACCAGAGCGGAATCTTGTATTCATTTCACCATCATATTTACCTGTGCTGAGCAATTGTTGAAGAATTTCTTCTTGCGTAATGCGTTGATGTGCTTTGTTGGACTCGACCAAATCAAACAGATATTTACCTAAAATATGGTCGCGTTTAAATCCGCTCATTTGTGCATAGAATGGATTGGCTTCAATATAGCGTAGGTTTTCATCTAAAATAAAAATACCTTCGGCTGCCTGTTCAAGTACGCTGGCAGTGAGTTTTAAGCGTTCTTGCCCAATCCGTTCTTGGTGAATGTCACGGCGAATCCCCACCATGCGTAAAGGTTTATTGGTGACAGGATCACGCTCAATCACCCGCCCAATATCATGCACCCAATACCATTGACCTGAACTATGTTGTACGCGATATGTGGCTTGATAGCGTTCAGTTAGACCCCGTAAATGTTGTTTCATGGTTTGGTGAAAGTGCGGAATATCATCAGGGTGAATCAGTTGCTGTAATTTATTCCGATGCTGTTTAGTATTCTCTAAAGGAGTTTGCTGTGCGCCACTACCAAAGACAATACTGCGTTGCCGTATATTCCAGTCCCATGCTTTTAGACCTGCGGCTTCATGTGCCAAAATTAAACTATGTTGTTGATTGATTAAATCTTGGTGCGTTTGTTCTAAGTCAAAGGTACGTTCTCTTACTTTTTGTTCTAGCATTTGATTGTTAAATTGCAGTTGAAGTTCAATATCTTTGGACTTGTTCATTTCAACTTGTAATTGTTGGCAGAGTTGATCTGTCCAGCCGACTTGTTGCTCTGCGGCTTTTTTGAATTGGTCGTTCTTAAAATAGACGCTCGATAAACGACGATGCATGTGCATTGAAGTATTGGCACAAATCAGTAAGGTAATTAAGGCAAAATTTGTCGCGAGAAAAAAGAAAGCGGAAGTTTCGGAGTGAACTAAAAACTGTGCGGCAATATAGGGTGTGATCACTGGAATGAATACCCAGCAAAAATAACTCAAGCGCTGCGTTAAAAAGGTGAGGGCAAAGGTTTGACTCACAATAATTAATAAGGTCGCTAAAATAATCGCTTCATAGTTGCTCAGTTCAGGGTTTTGCTGAGGTAAAAAGTAATACAGTAAACTTACCCCAACCGCGATTGCTGTTCCGATCAAGAAACACACCAATTTTAACCAACGATGTGCTTGTTGGAGTTGATATTGTCCCACTTTAAAGTGAATTGCTGTGAGCAGTAAACACGAACCAATGGTCAGTTCAGTGAGAATAAACCAGATATTGAAGTAAGGTGATGAATGTGAGAAAGAAATTTGATAAATAAAAAACACATACAGGCAAACAATCAGGATGCTGACCAAAAAGAATCGAATAAGCCGAATGGTATTGGTGATTTGCGCAGCATCTAAGTATTGCTGCAACAATTCATCTTGAGCGTCTGACATACTTCCCCAAAATCTAGTTAAATGATTCCATCATTTATATTTTTAAATAACATCACTTTCATGCATAAAATATTGCTGTTTTGTGTTTAAATTTTATGCAAATTTTTTAATATATTGTTCGAGATTAATCCTGTACTTTATAAATTGCAATGTTATTGGCAATCGATTTCTGTAAAAACGGATAAATTACTCGGCCAAGCGATAATTTAAGAGAGCTAAAGCAACCACAGGTGCGGTTTCAGTGCGTAATACCCGAGTACCAATACACCAGTTTTGAAAGCCAACCGCATTGGCAGCGCTAATTTCTGTTTCGCTTAAACCACCTTCAGGCCCAATTAATAAAGCCAAATCTTTACTGACATTGTTTAGCACATCTACTTGATCTTTATTCGGTGCTAACACTAATTTGGTGGTAGGAAGGTCACTATTCAGCCAGTCCTCTAAACGTAGTGGGGCTAAAATTTTCGGTACGATATTCATGCCACATTGTTCACAGGCTGCAATGGCAATGCCTTGCCAATGATCTAATTTTTTTTGATCGCGGTCATATTTTAAGCGCATTTCACAGCGTTCAGAGGTGAGCAACTGAATGTTAGTCACGCCAAGCTCTACCGCTTTTTGAATCGCATAATCCATACGATCGCCTTTGCTCATTACTTGTCCTAATAAGGCGCTAAAGCTTGGGATGCGATTGTCTGGATTAAAACTTTTAATCTGCACTTGCGCTGTTTTTTTGGTAACTTCAACCAGTTCCACTTCATATTCACCACCTTGCCCATTGAACAAGGTGGCGGTTTCACCGACTTGTGCGCGTAGTACTTTCACCCAGTGATGAAATACTGTTTCAGTCAGTTCAACTTGTGTATCTACTGCTAATTCAGCCTCAATATAAAAACGGGGCATAGGGATTACTCGTTCAAGTCAATAAATATGAAAAATACAGCTTAAGCCAAACCAAGATCTGTCACTAATTGACGAGTCGGTTCGGTGTTGTTCATGGTGTAAAAATGCAAACTTGGTGCACCACCTGCAATCAGGCGTTCGCACAGTTTAATAATCACTTCATGACCAAAGGCTTTGATTGAAGCTGTGTCATCACCATAGGTTGCTAATTGCTTACGAATCCAGCGTGGAATTTCTGCACCTGTACCATCTGCAAAGCGAATTAAATTGCTGGCATTGGTAATCGGCATAATGCCAGGCGCAACAGGAATATTCACACCTTGCTTTTGAATACGTTCTACAAAGTAAAAGTACGCATCTGGATTAAAAAAGAACTGGGTGATGGCAGCATTGGCACCAGCATTTACTTTGGTGACAAAGTTTTTAATGTCTTGATCAAAGTGGTCTGCTTGTGGATGCATTTCAGGATAAGCCGCAACTTCAATGTGAAAATGATCACCTGAATGTTCACGAATAAAACGCACCAAGTCAGACGCATACGGCAATTCGCCTAAACCAACTTGACCTGAAGGTAAATCACCACGCAAAGCCACAATGCGGTCAATGCCTTGTGCTTTATAAATATCAAGCAATTCAGCAATACGCGCTTTGTCATCACCAATACAAGACAGGTGCGGCGCTACAGGTGTGCCTTTGCCATTGAAGTCGCTAATGGTCGATAAAGTACGTTCACGAGTAGAACCACCTGCACCATAAGTGATAGAAAAAAACTCTGGATTTAAAAGTTGTAATTCTTGATGCACAACTTTGAGTTTTTCTGCACCTACATCGGTTTTAGATGGGAAAAATTCAAATGAAATAGGAACTTGTTTGGTCATGATTAAATCCTTGTTATAAATACTTATTTATATTTTTTCACCTCTCCTAAATCCTCTCTTGCGCTGGGTTTAAAAGCAGTGCTTTAAACTTGCTCAGGAGAGGACTTACCCTCGAATACATTCATTAAACAATGAATCATTCCCTCTCCCTATGAGAGAGGGTTAGGGAGAAGGATTAAAAACTTAGTATTTATAAGCATCCGATTTAAACGGACCTTCAACAGCTACACCTAAGTAGTCCGCTTGTACTTGAGTCAATTGTGTTAATACACCACCAAAACCAGCAACCATTGCAGCAGCAACTTCTTCGTCTAGTTTTTTCGGTAAGATTTCAACACGAATTGCCGCTTGTTTTTGATCGGCAGGAAGATCCGCAAATTTCTCTGCAAATAAGTGCATTTGTGCCAATACTTGGTTAGCAAATGAACCATCCATAATACGTGATGGGTGACCTGTTGCGTTACCCAAGTTCACTAAACGACCTTCAGAAAGCAAGATTAAATAATCGTTTTCGTTTTCTGAACGATACACTTGGTGTACTTGTGGCTTCACTTCAACCCACTTATAACCACGTAAGTAGTTGGTGTCGATTTCAGTATCGAAGTGACCAATGTTGCATACAACAGCGCCTGCTTTAAGTGTATCTAGCATTGCTGCGTCACACACGTGATAGTTACCTGTTGTAGTCACAATCAAGTCAGTATTTTCTAAAAGCTCTAGGTTCACGTCTGCTTTATTGCCTGTTTGTACGCCATTCTTGTACGGAGATACAACTTCGTAACCATCCATACATGCTTGCATTGCACAAATTGGGTCAATTTCAGAAACACGAACAATCATGCCTTCTTGACGTAAAGATTGTGCAGAACCTTTACCTACATCACCATAACCAATAACCAATGCACGACGACCAGACAATAACATGTCTGTACCACGTTTAATCGCATCGTTGAGTGAGTGACGGCAACCGTATTTATTGTCGTTTTTAGATTTAGTCACAGAGTCGTTGACGTTAATTGCAGGCACTTTTAAAGAACCATCTTTCCACATTTCAATTAGACGTTGTACGCCCGTAGTGGTTTCTTCAGTAATACCGTGAATGCGCTCTAATAATGCAGGATATTTCTCGTGAACAAGTGCAGTTAAGTCACCGCCATCGTCCAAAATCATGTTGGCATCCCATGGTGTGCCATTTACATTAATTTGTTGTTCAAGACACCATACATATTCTTCTTCAGTTTCGCCTTTCCAAGCAAAAACAGGCACACCTGAAGCAGCAATTGCTGCAGCAGCGTGGTCTTGAGTAGAGAAGATGTTACAAGAAGTCCAACGAACTTCTGCGCCCAATTCAACTAGCGTTTCAATTAAAACAGCAGTTTGAATGGTCATGTGGATACAGCCGAGAATTTTCGCGCCTGCAAGAGGTTTTGCAGCTGAGTAGCGCTTACGCAAACCCATAAGGGCTGGCATTTCTGCTTCTGCAAGTTTGATTTCTTTACGACCAAAATCAGCTAGTGTGATATCGGCAACTTTATAATCTGTAAATGAAGCATTAACCGCGTTCATCACGATCTCCTTATAAAAAACAATTGATCATTCAGTTCGCGGATGCCGTTTCTTGCATAGCAAACGCGTTGCTATGCTGGTCGAGCCTGGCGATTTTACATTTCGTGCCTGTAAAACGTCGCAGCATCCCTCGACTAGCGCGATATTGTACTTGGAAATTGATTCAGTTCCAATCATGTTTTGTTTATTATCACTACAAACATATTTTTGAGATTGAATGATGGCTTTAGAGCTTCCTCAAGAGTTGGCAAATTTAGAAGCCAACGGCGGGATTTACGCAGTGTGGATGTTGCTACGACACTTAGGAATTGATGCCGATATTCAACAATTGATTGAAGTGTGTGGTTATACGCCAGAGCAGGGCACAACCACAATTGGCTTGGCTGTTGGACTGAAAAAGTTTGGCTTTAATGTGCAGTTTTATACTGACCCTGACCCAGATTTACAAGATGCAGAAAAGTTAAGTTATGCCGAAGCTGAACAGCTTAAATTGCCTGTATTGGCGGCAATCGGCTATCAGCAAATTCAGCACGCATTTGATGAAAATAAATTTGTAATTGTCTACTACGACACTTTAGAAGGCGTGGGCAATCACTCATTGCTATATTCTATTGATGATGCTGAAATTTGTTTCTTTGACAGTTTTGAGCCGATGCCTGCGGCTGTGTTTGAACAACAGCGTCAGCAAGAGGGCATTTGCAGACAAGTAATTGTGGTCGAAGTCTAAGTGTTATTCAAAGTCTAAGCTTTATTCAATGACGATTCGAGTCATGCAAAAATTGTCTAGCCCATCAATTGATTGGCTAGACAAATAAATTACTCCGCTGCATCGGCTTTTTGTGTCCAATATTCAGCTTTATTTTCGTCAGCATCTACACCCAAAGCATTTGCATAAATAAAAGCAAGGTCACGCATGGCTTGTACTTCGCCCAATTCTGCTGCTTGCTGTACCAATGCCACAGAGCGAGCGACATCTTGTTCAACCACATCACCACGACGGTAGTAGCCTGCCAACTCTAAAATAGCGGCAGGGTGTTGTGCATCACTGGCTTTTTTGAGCCAGACAAAAGCATCTTCAAAATGTTGTTTGGCATCTTCAGGGTCATCTTCTAGAACATCTTTGGCATATACGGTATAGCCTTCACCAAGCCAATACATGGCTTCGATATGTCCGTTTGCGGCAGCTTTGAGCGCCCATTGTTCGGCAAGTTCAATATCTTCATTAAAATCGCTTTGCATATACAGCACCGCCACTTCAAATTGGGCATCGGCTTGTCCTGCAATGGCGCGGTTCATTAGCGCAGGGGAGATTGAAACAGATTCTGACATAATGTCATCCAGCAAAATTACAACATAAGATTGTGCGATAGCCTAAAAGGTCTGCTGGGAAAAAGCCATCTTCGGTGTGATTTTTTTAAAAAATTAGGGTTAATTGATCATGCGTTTATGCAGACAATAACAAAAAATCACTTGAGCCATATCGTCAAGTTTCAATATGCTGAATGTTAAACATGGTCATAATGAGAACAATAAGATGGCAAATTTTTTAACTGCTGAACAAGCAAAAGTTTATTCAGATCATGCCAAGCTAGATATTGAATTATATAAGCAGCGTTTGGCGTCTTTAATCGAAGAGAATGCCAAGCAGGGCAATACCGCAGTTTTTACTGTGCTGCCAAAACATTTACCTTTAGAAGATATTCGAAATTTATCGGCACAGCTGACTGATTTGGGTTATCAGGTGCGCTTTGAGTTAAATGAGTTCTTTTATAGCTTTAATGTGTATTGGATTTAAAACTCAACTCTACCGACATTTCACCAAATAGTTTTAGTGAAATGTCGAGCGTTTATATTTTTTGATTTAGATTGCGTTTAAGTATTTGCAGTATGTTCTGCCAAAACTTCCAACGCTGCGCGAAAAGCTTCCTGAGTTGCAGGTGCGCCACAATAAGGCAAGCTGTGTAACAAGACTTCCTGAATTTCTTCGACACTTGCCCCGTTATTTAGCGCACCACGAATATGTCCTTTAAGCTCTGTCGGGCTTTTTAAAGCAGTTAAAAAGGCGATAGTAATTAAGGAACGATATTTGCGTGGTAACACACCTTCACGTTGCCAAGTTGAACCCCATGCATGTTCATTAATCCAGTCCTGCAAAGGTTGGGTAAATGGTACAGTGTTGTCCTGTGCGCGTTTTACAAAGCTTTCGCCCATGACTTCAGTGCGAACTTTTAAGCCATTGTCATAGTCTTGTTGTGACATTTTACTATCCCTGTTTTATTGTTTGAGCTCGGTGTATAGATTAAGTGCATAGATTAACAATTTATGGCGATGACACCATGCGCACTTGGTCGTAGACCATCAAAAAATATTCACATCTATCTATTTTTAATATATCCACAAGGTATAAAAAAGCCCCAAACATAAAGTCGGGGCTGTTTTAGCTTTATCGCAAATTTTGAAATAAGCGAGTGTTAAGCTTCAATGGTTTGCACGCTAATTTTTTTAGCAGGGTCGGCTTTACGACGTACTGTTGGTACAGGTTCACCATAATATTGACGGTCTGCAAAATAACTTGAACGTACCATTGGCGCAGCCCAAATATTTTTAAAACCTAACTTTTGACCATGCGCTGTATAACGCTCAAATTCTTCAGGTGTTACAAAGCGGTCAATTGGCGAATGTTCTTTAGATGGCTGTAAATATTGACCAATGGTCACATAATCTACATCGTGCGCTTTAAGATCATCTAACAGTGCAATAACTTCTTCTTCAGATTCTCCAATACCTACCATCAAACCGCATTTGGTTGGAATATCTGGGCAATATTCTTTAAACATTTTCAGCAAGTTCAAAGAGTGCTGATAGTCTGAACCCGGACGCATGGCTTTATATAAGCGTGGCACAGTTTCAATGTTGTGGTTAAAAACATCTGGCGGACATTCGGTCATAATGCGTAGTGCAATATCCATACGACCACGGAAGTCTGGTACCAAAATTTCTAACAACGTATTTGGGCTTAAAGAGCGGGCTTCTTTAATACAATCGACAAAATGTTGTGCACCACCATCTAACAAGTCATCACGGTCTACAGAGGTGATCACGGCATATTTTAAGCCTAAGTTGGCAATGGTTTCTGCCATGTGACGAGGTTCTTCAGGATCTAGTGCATTTGGACGACCATGCGCAACATCACAGAACGGGCAGCGACGGGTACAAATATCACCCATGATCATAAAGGTTGCTGTACCACCACCAAAGCATTCTGGAAGGTTTGGACAAGCGGCTTCTTCACAAACGGTGTGCAATTTTTGCTGACGCAAAGTGGTTTTAATACGTTGAACTTCTTCTGGTGCCGTCATTTTGACCCGAATCCAGTCAGGTTTACGAGGCGTTTCAACCGTAGGAACAACTTTTACAGGAATACGTGCGACTTTTTCAGCACCACGAAGTTTGACACCCTGTTCTGGTTTACGGTTTGCAGACATATTCAACTTTTCCACTGTTTTTGAAAGGGGAGAGATTTAGTGTAGGCTAGATTTTACGTGAAATAGAGTCTGATTAAACCGAATCTAAGTGCAAAAGTAAAATGTCACCTTAACTTCATCATAAGACGGTTATTATAACGAAATTGTGCTTAAATTGGGTAAAAACGATATTCATATAAAAAATGTGGTTATCACGTAATATATGCACAGTAAATACAGAAAATTCAAAAGATTTACGTCATAATATAGCCCATTGAAAAGACAGATTTAAAGAAAAGGAGCGTTGAATGCCACGTAAAAAAGAGGTCGTTAGTGGAACTTTCGTGAAGTACGATGCGGTTGTTCTCGGTTCAGGCCCTGCGGGTGAAGGCGCGGCAATGAAACTTGCCAAATCTGGTAAGCGTGTTGCGATTGTAGATGTTCGTGAGCAGCTTGGCGGTAACTGTACCCATGTGGGTACCATTCCAAGTAAAGCATTGCGTCAGACAGTGTCGAATATTATCCGTTATCGCCGTGACCCAATGTTTAAAAAAATGGGCGATTGGCGTCAGTTCACCATGAAGCAAGTGTTGCAAAGTGCGCATAAAGTTATTCAGCAGCAAGTTGAAACGCACTCTCGCTTTTATGACCGTAATGAAATTGCGATTTATCATGGTCGTGCTTATATCCAAGATAAAAATACGGTCTTGGTATTTGGTGCAGATGGCATTAAAGAAACCATTATGTGTCAGCAAATTGTGATTGCGACAGGTAGCCGTCCATATCGTCCAGAAATGTTGGATTTCAACCATCCACGTGTATTTGATTCAGACAAAATTTTGGATTTGGATTTCTCGATTCAAAAAATTATTATTTATGGCGCGGGTGTGATTGGTTGTGAATATGCATCCATCTTCATTGGTTTAGATCATAAAGTTGATTTGATTAATACTCAGCACAAATTGCTCAGCTATTTGGATGATGAAATTTCAGATGCCTTGTCATATCACTTGCGTGCGCAAGGGGTGCTGATTCGCCACAATGAGCAAATTGATCATTTAGAAACTTTTGATGATCACGTGGTTTTATATTTGCAAAGTGGCAAGAAAATCAAAGCCGATGCGATTTTGTGGTGTAACGGTCGTTCGGGTAATACCGATGGTTTAGGTCTTGAAAATGTCGAACTTAAGCCAAACAGCCGTGGTCAGTTAACAGTCAATGATCAATATCAAACCGAAGTAGAGAATATTTATGCTGCGGGCGATGTAATTGGTTGGCCTTCGTTAGCATCAGCTGCCTATGACCAAGGTCGTTGCGCGGGTGCAAATATGAGTGGCGAAGAAAATGTTGCGCCTGTGACCGATATTCCAACAGGTATTTATACCATTCCAGAAATTTCTTCGATTGGTAAAACTGAACAGGAATTGACGGAAGAAAAAATTCCTTATGAAGTTGGTCAGGCATCTTTCCGTCATTTGGCACGTGCGCAAATTACGGGTGATACAGTGGGTGAATTGAAGATTTTATTCCACCGTGACACTTTAGAAGTATTGGGCGTGCATTGCTTTGGTAATAATGCGGCAGAAATTATCCATATTGGTCAGGCGGTGATGAACAGCCCGAACAATACCATTAAGTATTTTGTGGAAACAACATTTAACTATCCGACCATGGCTGAAGCTTACCGTGTAGCAACTTTAAATGGTATGAATCGTTTATTCTAAGTTACTGCAATATTGCTTAAAGTTCATTAAAAAAGAACCCGTAAAGTTTAGGCTTTACGGGTTTTCTTATTCTAAGTTGTTCGTTTGTTATTTTAGTTTTGGCGCATCTTTTTATTTGAGTCCAATAGTGGCGTGCTGCCTTTTAACATGAGTAGCAAGATTAAAATGGCCGGCTACCCGCCAAACTTATTCTTTTAAGTAAGCGCCGTTGCTCGGCAGGGAATGGCTCCCTAGAGTGTAAGGTCACTTGATTGTCCCAAAATACCAAATCCCTTTGTTCCCAATGATGCGTGTAGCGGAAGGCTGGCTTTAAAATATGTGCGCGGAGCCGAGCAATTAATTCACTACCTGCCTGATCGTCATAATTGAGCAACTCAACTTCAGAATGGGTGTTCAGCCAAAGGGCTTTACGTCCAGTTTCAGGATGGACTCTCACCAAAGGGTGTGGATAGCCATGACCAACAATAGGTTGATCATGAAAACGATACAGCGGCGAATTACCATAGCTACCCGTTGCAGTCGTATTTTGCGCACGAACAAAAGGGTTGTATGTAATGAGTTGAAGGTGATTAATTTCCGCTTTGGTGGTTTCATCTAAGGCATCGTAGGCTTTAATGGTGTTGTACCACGTAGTTTGTCCGCCTTGTTTTGGAATTTCTATGGCATACAGCAGCGAGGCAAAAGAGGGTAGAGGTGTCCATTGATGGTCTGCATGCGGTTTGAGTTCTGCATGTCCCGTATAATCACCTTGTCCAACAGCATTAGATACTGGTACAACATCGGGCGGTGTGCCTGTGTCGGCTTGACTGCCTAAAACAGGATTGTCTGAACTTGGACGGAAAATAGAACCAAAGTAACTGGCAAATGCTAAATACTGTAAATCATCTAGCTGTTGTTGTTTAAAAATCAAAACTAGATGTTGTGCCAAAGCTTGTTTTAGACGATAAATTGTTGCCCCTGTTTGGGATTTTTTCGTATCTAGTCCTGTCACGACAGCACCTAAGGCAGCACCTGCTAAAGGTTGTATTTGAATATCATTAGGATTTTGTAATGAATCGGCTTGATGCCAACGTGGTGCATCATGAATCGCTTGAGAAAGTGGGCTTAGACTGCTCATTGGGTTTTACTCTTTCTTGGTATATGGTCAAGAAAATTTAAGTAAAAACAGCCATCAGATAAAATTAAAAGAAATTCTAAGCTTATGAAAAATATTATCTTTTTAAATAAATGTTTGATCTTGAACCATTTAACTTATTTTGCATAGATTTGCTGTTTAAATGCAATCTAGTCAATGGAGCAAGTTATATAAGTTACTCCTTCAGTATTGAATACATTGATAAAGAGATCGAGTGACGCAGACAATTAATGTGCGCAGAATGCCTGATTAAAATACTCAAACAGTTGAGGCGTTTGCATCCATAAAAAAATTGAAAAGACGAGCAGGGCAATAACCGCCAGCGCGAGCAGCACTTTAAAATTAAATAAAGAATTAGTCATGAATGACGTGCTCCTCATTGACCCAGAAATGCACCAAGACCGCAAACGCACTTAAAGCAATAGAAACAATCCAGATAGCATTATAGTTACCTGTCAGATCGTGGTTTAAACCGCCAAGCCATCCACCAAAAAATGAGCCGACTTGGTGTGTAAAAAACACAATGCCACTGAGCATGGTCAGGTATTTAATCCCAAACATATTTGCCACAATACCATTGGTTAAAGGCACTGTAGATAACCACAACAAACCCATAATGATCCCGAATGCATAAATTGTCCAGATGCTTAAAGGCAGGATTAAAAAGGCGATAATGGCAATACCGCGTAGTCCGTAAAGCCACATCAGCAAGTGTGGTTTGGAATAGCGACCACCTAACCAACCCGCCGTATAAGTGCCTACAATATTAAATAAACCCACGAGTGCTAGAAAAACTGTGCCTGTGGTTGCATTAAAGCCATGATCGATTAAGTAGCTAGGTAAGTGAATCCCGATAAACACCACTTGAAAACCACAGACAAAAAAGCCCAAAGCTAAAAACCAAAAGGGTTTATGGTTTTTGGCAATCTCCAAAACTTGTTTAAAGCCTAAAGCGGGTTGGCTGACTGAACTTGCATTAGGGTTTTGATACATGGGTGCTTTGAGCATCCATGCCAAAGGAACAATCAAGACAATTAAAATCGCACTGACAATTAATGCGCCCGACCAACCTACACTTTGTAATAACAATAAGGTCGATGGCAACATGATAAATTGCCCAAACGAGCCTGCAGCACTGGCAATACCCATTGCAAGGCTACGCTTTTCTGGAGGAGCAGCGCGACCTACTGCAGAAAGTAGCACAGGGAAAGAGGTTGCAGAAAGTGCCAAACCTAAAATTAAACCCACACTTAAATTTAGCAATAAGCCTGTCGAGCTGACGGCCATGAGCAATAAGCCGAGTGCATACAGTGCGCCACCAACTGCAACTACAATTTTACTACCGTATTTGTCTGCAAAAGCACCTGTGATGGGTTGGACTGCACCCCAAATCAGGTTTTGCATGGCAATGGCTAAACTAAAGACATTATGTCCCCAGCCAAATTCATGGCTCATAGGCACCAAATACAAACCAAATGCATGCCGAACCCCAAGCGATAATGCCAAAATAATGGCACTTCCAATTAACATATAAATTAGAGGTTTGGAAAATTGAGCATTCGACATAAGGCATCCACGTATGGCTAACAGCTTGTTATGGTAGTCGATTCAGCCGCAGATCGCGATAAAATAAAATTCATCAAATGATAAAATTTGGTTATAGATATTAGTTTGAATATTCTAAGCAAAAAATGATCATGAGCTACAAGCCAAATGGATATTGAAAAATCCTTCTCCCTGTGGGAGAAGGATTAAGTGAAGGGGATTATCGTCTTAAATAGGACTGATCAAAGACTGCTATTAATGCTTAAAAACGCATACCAAAACCTGCATAGGCAATCACTGGATTCACTTCAATATCTGCTTTAGAGTGAATCAATTCACCATGTTTGGCATCGGTCACCGTAATGGTGGTTTCATTTTTAAGGTGTGCATAAGATAGTGAACCAACTGCAAACCATTTTTCATTAAAGTCATAGGTAAAACCAACCGTGGCTACCGGTGCGAACGCATCCGAGGCTTCAAGTTCAACTTTCGGATTGGCATTACTTGGTGTGCCTTCCAATGATGCACCGGCTTGCCCCTGTTTAATATTAGCAATCATATGACCGGCGGCAATCAGATCCTGTTCGGTACGCGGGTTAATTTCCAGTTCATTAAAGTAGGCATACATTAAACCTAGGCCAACATAAGGGCGGAACTTATTTACGCCTGTTTTGCCAAAGTGATATTGAAACTCAAATGCAGGTGTCCATGCTCGGGCAGAAGCAGCAGGGCCATGTGCTGCTAAATCGGTAATGAAAATATCGTTTTGTAATTCTAGCTCACCCAACGCACCGCCTAATGGACGTGCAATTGCGGAGAAAGGTGCATAAATTTTCCCTTTGCCTTGCAAATCAACTTTAGGTGGAATGCCGCCTTTGACTTCAAAGGAAATATTATCAGTAAAGAAATAGTTACTGATGATACCCAGTGTAGTGACATCATCTGCTTCTAAACCTGTACCGGGATTATCCCATTGTTCCAAACCTGAAATTGTGGCTTGTCCACTCATGTTGGCAGGCACGGTAGGCAGCAAATTTAATGCTCCGCTTAATAATATGGGTGGCTCAAAACCGTCACGTAAATTATCTTTTACAGTTTGCGATTGAACCTCACCGACATCCGCTGTGTAGCCATTGTGGATGGCTGTATTGACCCGAAAAGGTTGTGCTTTACCTTGTGGCATAACGTGCAGCGCACCTACCGAAACAGAAAAGCGTTTAAAACCATCACCATCTTTTAAACTAAAATAAGGTGAGTTGGCATAACTAATGACTGGCAAACTACTCAGTGCCAAACAGCATAGTGTTTTTTTCATTGTGGAACTCCATGTCCAATTTTGCTTGTTGTTATTTACGGCATTGTTATGCAAGGCATTATGAAATGGACTGGAAAAATAAAACTGTTGTTTTTACAAGATATTTTTTTAAACTTTTGTGAATAACTGGAAAAGTGTGCAGGTGTTTTGTTAAATCCAAAACTGTTGAATACGTGAAAATGCTTGTTTTATTGGATGGCTTTAAAGTTCTATTGGTTTGAAATAAAAAGATTTTATAGAAATTGTATGCGTTGAAATTAATAAAAAAGACCAGTCGGAACTGATCTTTTTGACATACGGGTTAAATTTTTAGCCAATGACAGATTTTGGCTGCAAACACGTTATGCAGTAAAGCGTGATAAATCTTCATCAGGGCGGGCAGTCAGCACTTCCAAGCCATCTTTGGTGACCAAAATGGTGTGTTCAAACTGTGCCGATAATTTGTGGTCTTTGGTCACCACTGTCCATTTATCGCCAAGTAATTTGGTTTGCCATACGCCTGCATTGACCATTGGTTCAATGGTAAAAGTCATACCTTCTTCTAAAATCATGCCTGTGTTGGCTTGACCATAGTGCAATACTTGTGGCTCATCGTGGAAGGTCGTCCCAATACCATGACCGCAATATTCACGCACGACACTAAAGCGTTCAGATTCAACATATTTTTGAATCGCATGACCAATATCACCAATGGTTGAACCGGGTTTAACGGTTGCCATACCGCGATACATCGCTTCTTGGGCAACTTTGCATAAACGATTGGCTAAAATGGAAGTTTCACCACCCACGATATACATCATATTGGTATCGCCGTGGAAACCATCTTTAATGACTGTGACATCAATATTTAAAATATCGCCTTTCTTCAGCACTTTACTTTCTGACGGAATACCGTGACAAACCACATGGTTAACCGATGTGCAAATGGTGTGTTGGAATGCTGGACGACCCGGAGCAGCACCATAACCTAAGCAGGCAGGAATAGCTTGTTGTTGATTGACAATATAGTCATGGCAAATCGTATCCAGTTCGAGCGTAGTAACGCCTGGTTTAACGTGTGCTTTGATCATCTCCAAAACTTCTGCCGCCAGTCGTCCTGCCACGCGCATTTTTTCAATATCTTCTGCGGTTTTGATGAGTCGACGAGGTGCTTGATAAGTTGTGTTCATGATCTTTAAAAACTTTTGGAAATTTGTGTGTGACTATGGTATAAATAGCCGCCCATTTTATCAAATGCTTTTTATGAATATGTTTCAAAGAGCTTGGTAAAAGGGAAATTAAAAATCCGCACATATATCGTCACATTACTCTGGGTGCCCTTTGGGGTGGAGAATGCGGATATATGGAGGCCTAACCCAAACATTTAAGGTAAAGAAAATGGCAGATTACAACGTAAGCATGCGCGACCTTCTTCAAGCTGGCGCACACTTTGGTCACCAAACACGTTTCTGGAACCCAAAGATGCGTCAATACATCTTTGGTGCGCGTAACAAAATTCACATCATCAACCTTGAACACACTGTTCCTGCGTTAAATGATGCTTTGAACTTTGCAAACCAATTGGCTAGCAAAAAGAACAAAGTTTTGTTCGTTGGTACAAAACGTGCTGCTTCTGCAATCATCCGTGAACAAGCTCAACGCGCTGGTCAACCGTATGTAGATCACCGTTGGTTAGGTGGTATGTTGACGAACTGGAAAACACTTCGCCAATCTATCAGCCGTTTAAAAGATCTTCAAGTTCAGTCTACTGACGGTACTTTTGCTAAGCTTACTAAACGTGAAGCTTTAGAGCGTAGCCGTGAAATGGAAAAACTTGAGCGCGCTTTAGGCGGTGTGAAAAACATGGGTGGTTTACCTGACGCATTATTCGTAATTGACGTTGATCACGAAGCAATTGCAATTAAAGAAGCTAAAAACTTAGGTATTCCTGTAATCGGTATCGTAGATACAAACTCTAACCCAGACAACGTAGACTACGTTATTCCGGGTAACGACGATGCGATCCGTGCAGTAACACTTTACGCTTCTTCAATGGCTGATGCGATCATTGCTGGTAAAGAATACGCTCAAACTCAAGCCAATGCTCAAGCAAAAGGCGAAGAAGCTCCTGCTTCTGAGGCTTAATGCGTTTTGACGTAAGCTTGTCATTTTTGCGACATGTGATGGTGGCAAAGTAAGCGTCATGTATGCAGACGGCCCAAGAGACACCCTCTGGGCCGTTTCTGTTAAAAAAAGAATTCATTTTCTACCGATTTTAGGAGATAAACATGACTGCAGTTACAGCAAGCATGGTTAAAGAATTGCGTGATCGTACTGGTCTAGCAATGATGGAATGTAAAAAAGCATTAACAGAAGCGGGCGGTGACATCGAATTAGCGATTGACAACCTTCGTAAATCTGGTCAAGCAAAAGCTGCTAAAAAAGCAGGTAACATTGCTGCTGACGGTGCAATCACAATCGTTCAAGAAGGCAACAAAGCGATTCTTTTAGAAGTAAACTGTCAAACTGACTTCGTTGCAAAAGACGAAAACTTTGCTGGTTTCTCTGCGAAAGTTGCTGCTGCTGCTCTTGCTGCAAACGAAACTGATGCTGCTAAAATTGCTGAACTTAAACTTGAAGATGGCGCAACTGTTGAAGAAACACGTGTTGCACTTGTTCAAAAAATTGGTGAAAACATCCAAGTTCGTCGTGCACAAATCGTTGAAGGTGAAAACCTTGCTGTGTACAAGCACGGTTTAAAAATCGGTGTTGTTGTTTCTTACACAGGTGATGCTGCGACTGGTAAAGGTATTGCAATGCACGTTGCTGCATTCAACCCAGTTGCTGTTACTGCTGAACAAGTTCCTGCTGATCTTATCGCTAAAGAGAAAGAAATTGCAGAAGCGAAAGCAGTTGAATCTGGTAAGCCTGCAAACATCGTAGAGAAGATGGTAACTGGTTCAGTTGAAAAATACTTGAACGAAGTTGCGCTTGATCGTCAAATGTACGTAATTGACAACGAGAAGAAAGTTGCTGAAGTATTAAAAGCAACTGGTACAACTGTTGCTCAATTCGTTCGTTTCGAAGTAGGCGAAGGTATTGAGAAAAAAGCAGAAATGAGCTTCGCTGAAGAAGTTGCTGCTGCTCAAGCTGCTGCAAAATAATTTTTACTTAAGGTAAAATATTTTGTAAGGAAAGCCCCAATTTATTTTGGGGCTTTTTTGTGAATATAGATTTTGGCAATATGCAATCGTGGCATAAATATTGAGATGAAGATTAAAGATATTAATTTTAAATCAGTATGTTACGAATAATTGACTTAATCGTATAGGGTGGAATCAGAACAAGAAGGTTATATGGCAAATAAAAAGAATTTAAGCATCGGCGCAATTATTGTAGTGCTAATTGCTGCATTTTTTGGCATAGATTTACAGCAGTTTCAGTCTGAAACATCAAATGCACCATCTACAAGTACTGCTCGCACATCGCAAACTGAAAAAGAGCAGTTAGACGTACAGCGAGATGCGCTGCAAGATGATGCTCAGGGTGTTCAGCTGATTGAACGTGCGTTTGAGCGCAAACAGAGCGATTTACAAGTCCGTGCGAGTGGGCAGGTCATTGCAGTGTTAGCGGATGACAACGAAGGCTCACGTCATCAAAAATTTATTTTAAAACTGAATAATGGGCAAACTGTATTGGTTGCACATAATATTGATCTTGCACCACGAATTACCAATATTGCAAAAGGTGATACTGTTGAGTTTTTTGGTGAATATGAATACTCAGATAAGGGTGGGGTGATTCACTGGACGCATCATGATCCAGCAAATAAACACGTGGGCGGATGGTTAAAACATCAAGGAAGAACCTATCAATAACGGTTCTTCCGATAACGAAAATAGGATATAGCGTTTAAATGCTCATAATGCTGTTTTTACGACGTGTTTTCCAAGAGGGTAGGATTTTACCTAAATAGGCATCCATGCACCAAATTGGGCCAATGAGAAGGAATTGGAGGTCTTTGAAGAATGAAGGCTTTTTCCCTTCAACTTTGTGACCATAAAACTGCCCAATCCACGCCAAAACAAAAATTGCGATATAAAAACCCATTCCAACAGGCAAAACATAAATCAGCCATGCCATTACCAGCATTAATGCTGCCATTGCAACTGCAAGAACCAAGTCTAAACGTGCATAAAAAATAAAACTGAGCACCAGAAGTAATGTTGTTAGTAAAGCGCTGAAATGCGCCAAGATGCCGACAATCGAAAAAAAGATCGTAGGTACGCACACCCAGTGAATTAATTTATTGGTTTTATTTTGATGGCTCTCGCTGTATTCATCTAGCCACTCGCTTACTGTCTTCATGTGCTACTCCTGTAGACCGATCATCCGTTGTTATTGTTTGACTGTCTAAAATATAACTGAGAACAGTGAGGCGGTCAAAACAGTATTCATATTTTCAAAATGAAGTGGCAACAAAATTTGTGTGGATCATCTTTGTGCAGACATGCATGGGATGACTGTAAATCTTACAGGCATTAAAAAAGCCACATTGCTGTGGCTTTCAAGTCAAATGTGAAGTCGTGTAAGCGAATCTTAAGAGTTTGGACCGTCAATACGCTCAATGCTTACTTTGGCAGTACCTGCATTGGTGATGCCCAATTGTTTTGCAGCACCATAAGAAAGATCGAGTACACGGTTGCCATGGAATGGACCACGGTCATTTACTTTAACTACAACGCTCTTACCATTGTTTTTATTGGTTACGCGAATATAGCAGTTTAGCGGCAGGCTACGGTGTGCAGCAGTCATTGCGTTCATGTCGAACGTTTCACCGCTTGCAGTTTTACGACCGTGGAATTGACGACCGTACCAAGATGCCATACCTGTTTGGCTAAATTTACGTACAGTGTTTGATGCCACTGTATTTAACTTTTCAATCACTGAAGGCTCTTCAGCAGGAATTTCAATTTTCGCTGCAATCGTTTGACGACGGATTTGGTCGCCTGAACGTTCGGTGATTGAAAGGCTATTCAAATTTGAGAAATGTGAATTAAAACTTTGTGCTTCTTTGTTGAGTACACGCGCAGCTAGGCTAGATGACTCATTATCATTGTTGAATGATGATTGCACCATTTCAGCTTGCGACTGACTTAGGGCAACAGCTGCAGAAAGTGCAAGTAAGTATTTAAGTGAACTATGCATGGTTTGAACTCCTGAAGACAGAATTTTTAACTTATTTCGCTCTTAACTGATTGAAATAGCGGTAATCCTGTCTGTAATTTCACTTTTTCGACTACATTTGACGAAGTGGATAATATTCATCCCTTACTAAAGGTGTCTAGTCTTTATACGAAAATAATGACAAAAAGTACCAAAAACTAACTCTATTTGATTAAAAAATAACCAATATTGTAACACAATGTGTAAAAAGTTTGTTCTGTGATCAAATTGTCAAAAATATTTCTTGACTTTTTTGTTTTATATTTAAATTTTTGTTTAGCGACTCGCAATTTCAGTGCCCAATAACCACAGTGCAGTCGCATACATACGGCTACGGTTATAAGTCGTAATCACCTGAAAATTTGGATAGGTTATATAGTAGATATGACCATAATTTTCTTGTAATTGAATGACATTGACCAAGTCGAGGTCATCTATTTGCACAATTGGATTCATTGGCATCACACCTTGCGATTTTAAAACTCCATAAGGTGTTGGCAGGGTTAAATCTTTGGCGATGACGCTGTCAGGATTGTTACCTGTATAACGTGCTGCAAATGCAATGGGTTGATTACGCTGCCAGCCATGCTGTGCCAAGTAATTTGCAATTGAGCCAATCGCATCTACTGCTGAATTACGAAGGTCGATATGACCGTTGCCATCATAATCCACCCCAAATTTTGGAATGTTGCTTGGCATGAATTGAGGGTAGCCGACTGCACCTGCATAAGAGCCGACCACAGAAGAGGTTGGAATACCATCTTTATATGACCATGCAATGAGTGCAGCGAGTTCATCTTTGAAGTATTCAGCACGACGTTCGTAGCCAAAACCTAACGTTGCTAAAGCATCACGAGTAATAAATGAACCTTTATTGCTGCCAAAGCCTGTTTCTACGCCCAATATACCTAATATGATGGCTTGTGGCACACCAAACTGCTGCTCAGCACGATTGAGCGTGTCTGCATATTGTTGTTTAAAGCGCACACCGCGCTGAATAGTGCTTTCTGCAAGGAAATTCGTTTTATAGGCATACCAAGGCTTACTTTCGCCTGGACGGTTCATAATATTGATGATATTGGGTAAATTTTTAGAACCATTCATTGCCCAGTCAACTTGCGCTTCGCTCAAGCCATAAGTTTGCATCGTTTTTTGTTTAAAACTGGCATAAGACGGATGTTGCTGAAAATCATTGGCCTGACAGAAACTGGTGATAGAAAATGCACCGATCAGTAAAGAAACACGTTTTAGTTTGTTATAAAAATCAAGTTTGAACATATTGGGCAAAATTCCAAATTGATGATTTGCACAACTTATTTATATGCAGTAAATAAGTTTGTACTTATATAGAAGAAGAGGTCTTAGATTGACCTTAAAGCGCTAAAGCGAAGTCAGCGGCTAAGATAGCATTCAAGCGCGCTTGCTTTGTAAAAACTTATACAAAAATAGACAAAGAATGTGTAAAAAGCGCGCAGGATTTGTAACAAAGTTAAAACGCATCACAAAAACTTGCTGCAATTGTCTAAAAACGGACAGATTTGACAGTATTTATTCTCCGAATAAAAATGCCTGATCGAAATCAGGCATTTTGTCAGTTCATTACATGATTAAGATGTATGTACGTATCTATATTAAGGATGGAATAAAGTGTCGTGATATTCCGCTAAAACCAAGAGTTCCTCTTTGGTTAAATTTGGGATGATTTTATCCACCGCAATATGGACAGCTTTAATTACCGCTGCTGCGCCAATATCTGCTGCTTTACGCTTAATCATGCCCAAATCGAGGGTTTTGTTAAAGTCGCTCATAAAGTGACGTACTGTCGCTTCTGCGAACTGTTTATACAGTTCAGTTAAAGCCGCTTTATTGACTTCATTGCCTGCTTGAATTTCGGCATAGTTGTGTTTAAGGCTGGTCACCAAACTCGCATCTAGTGTTTCTCCGATGCGTGCATTGCCTGCCGCATCTTTAAAGCTACTACGCTCAGAAAATTCAATCGATTGTTTCACGACATCATTTGGCGCTTTGCTTAATAATTGTTTTAGGAGTACTGCAACGGTAGATTTGACATAGCCCGCAAGTTTTTCGGCAGTGTCGCGTTTATCGCTGGCAGGAAAACGACGTACCAACTCCGTTAAAATTGCATCAATGATTTCTTCATTAATCATTAATGCGGTTTTGTCGCGCAGTGGGTACAGCGGCTCACTTGAATTTTTTTTCTGTTGTGCAGTTTCAATCGTATTTAATAATTCTGCAGATGGAATGAATCCAAAAAATGGCATTGTTCAACCTCAATGTTGTTATTGTCGCGCTAAACGAATAGGGCGAGGCATCCATGTTAAGTCCGATACACGGCAAGGATTAATGTCTAAACCACCACGACGTGTATAGGTTGCATATACCATCAGTTTTTCTGGTGCGAATTTTTGCCAGATGTCTGCAAACATCTGTTCCACACATTGTTCATGGAAACCATTATGCTGACGATAAGAAATAATATAAGCCAAAATACTGCGATAACAAGGTTTTTTGCCTTGATAACGGATAAAAACCGTGCCCCAGTCAGGTTGTCCTGTGACAGGACAATTGCTGCGTAATAAATGTGAGAAAAGTTGTACCTCTATATCTTCCGCTTGTTCTAAATCGAATTGCAATAAATTTGGGTCAGGATGCTGCTCTAAACGCTCAGGCGTGAGCTGATCAATACAAATACCTTCAGGCTGGCTAATCGCTAAATCATCGACCTGAAATAAAGTTAGCGTAACAGGTGCTTGCGCAGCAGCCGTTAAATCATGCTCAACAGTTTCAATGAAATTGGCTTCAGACTGAAAGCGAGTAAAGTTCATACTATTAAAGTAGAGCTTTAATGATTTTGATTCGATCAGGTTAGGTGATGAAGCAGGTAGCGTAATCCGACCAATCGCAACCTGTGGAACACCTGCGGCATTCAACCACGAAATTTCAAAAACGTGCCACCAGTCTTGCCCGAGTTGAATTCCCTCAACATCTGCATATTTTTCACGTGCAGCAGCACGTGAAATAGGGAATAAAATATCGGGTTGATATTCTGTAGGATAATTGGTGTCTTTACCAAGGAGAGATTGTTCAACACTCATTATTCACGCATTCCTGAACCACGAGAAAGTAAATGATAGGCAATACCATAAAGCACTGCGCAGCATAGTGTAATCACAGATAATGAAATCGTCACGTTGACATCACTATGTCCTAAAATGCCGTAACGGAAAGCATTAACCATATACACCACAGGGTTAATTAAAGAGAGATTTTGCCAAAAAGGGCTTAAGGCACTAATGGCATAGAATACACCACCTAAATAAGTCAGTGGAGTCAGTACAAAAGTTGGAATAATAGAAATATCATCAAATGATTTGGCATAAACAGCATTAATAAAACCGCCTAATGAAAATAAAAAGGACGTAATTAATACGGTATAAATGGTAACAAACCAATTGGTAATATAAAGGTCGGTAAAGAATAGACTCATGGTGGTGACAATAATACCGACCAATACGCCACGACTAACACCACCCAAAACATAGCCCCATAAAATGGCATGCAAAGGTACAGGGCTCATGATTAGTTCTTCAATGCTTTTCTGGAATTTTGCACTAAAAAAACTTGAAGATACGTTGGCATAGCTGTTGGTAATGACTGCCATCATAATTAAGCCGGGCACAATAAATTGCATATAGCTAAAGCCGCCCATTTCACCAATACGGGAACCGACCAAATTACCAAAAATCACGAAGTACAAACTCATGGTGATGGCTGGCGGGAGCAAGGTTTGTGGCCAAATGCGCATAAAACGACGAATTTCTTTATGCACTAAGGTATAGAGTGCAATCCGCAGTTGGGTAAAATTCATTGCGCAGCTCCATCTAAATTCTTTTCGACCATTTTGACAAATAACTCTTCTAGACGGTTGGACTTATTGCGCATACTGCGCACGCGAATGCCTTGCGCTTCTAAAAGTTGGAATAAATCATTTAAGGTATGAGCTTTATCCATGGTGACTTCTAGGGTCACTGCATCAATTAAGTTGAAACGTACACCAATAATATCTAAATGAATGGGTTGAATCGGTTCAGCTAAATCAAAAATAAAAGATTCTTCACTTAACTGGTTTAAGAAGTTTTTCATTGAAGTGTCTTCTTTAATCACACCACGATCAATAATCGCGATACGACGACACAACATTTCCGCTTCTTCTAAATAGTGGGTAGTGAGAATGATTGAAGTGCCTTTATCATTCATTTCTGTCAAGAAATCCCACATTGAACGGCGCAGCTCAATATCTACACCTGCAGTCGGTTCATCTAAAATAAGCAGTTTCGGTTCGTGCATCATGGCACGTGCAATCATTAAACGACGCTTCATACCGCCAGACAGCATTCGCGCTTGAGTGGCACGTTTATCCCACAAACCCAGTTTTTCTAAATATTCTTCGGCACGTTGTTCGGCAATTTTTTTAGGGATACCGTAATAGCCTGCTTGTGTGACCAAAATATCAAACGTCTTTTCAAACTGACCGAAGTTAAATTCTTGCGGCACAACTCCTAAGCACTGCTTGGCTTGAGATGGTTGTGTATCCAGATTGTGCCCAAAAATTTCTACCGTGCCTGCCGTTTTTTTGGTGAGAGAACTGATGATGCTAATGGTTGTAGATTTACCTGCACCATTGGGTCCAAGTAGGGCATAAAACTCGCCTTCAGGAACGGTCAAATTAATTCCTTTCAGTGCTTGGAAACCATTTCGATAGGTCTTTGACACGTCCCTTAACGTCAATGCATCAGTCATGAAATTCTCACTTGAGGAATAGAGCCACTATTGTGAGCGATCTGCGCCAATAAACCAAGTAAGTTAGATGGAATTCTATGTTGCAAGTTTGGAACATTGTTTAAAGCATAAGCATAAAAATACGTAACTTATATATAGTTGCTTTACCTTCAGCAATTTTTTGTTATGATGTGCAGCGCGCGCTCATAGCTCAACTGGATAGAGTACAGGTCTCCGAAGCCTGTGGCGTGGGTTCGAGTCCCGCTGAGCGCACCAAATTAGTATATAAGCATTGAACTGTAATATAAAAAATAGTTGAAAAGTATATAAAAAATTAAGATAAACATTCGATCTTATTTGCCATAGCCTGATCACGTTTTTCAGCATATAAAACTCACATATTTTAAAACTGAAAAATCTGAGGCAGCTTCGTGGGCTATATCGTTAAACTCATTCCAGAAAACTTATATTTTGTTCCGCATGATAATGAAATTGGTACCACGGAATTTCGCAGTAAAGCCGTCGCAGAAGGTTTGTTCTACGATTATGCTGAAGCAACAGCAATGGTAAAGCTATACAATAAAGATATGCTGCAAGATGTTGATTATGAAATTGAGTTAATTGAATAATCGTCGACTTCTTATTATTTGAAAGTATCGCCAAGTTATGCAGAAGCTAATCGCAAAGCTGGAGCTTTTAACCGCATAAAATTATGCCGTAACTGAAAATTAAATCAATTGAAATTTTGCTGTGTGAATGTGTTGAAATGTAGTGGGCTATTGCAGCAAAAAATAAGTTTCACTATATTAAAACTACAGTAGGTCATTCAATGTAATAGACGCTACGATGCAGTTGGACGGATCAATGACAGCTCGTTGAGTTTGTAACTCTTGTTCAAACAATAAAATCAGCACTAGCCTTCCAACATAAAAAAACTCGCAGCAATGCGAGTTTTTTCTGTGCTAGAATGAAAAACAAGCAAATTTACTGTGGTTTTGTAAGTTGTAAATAAAATTTTAAAAAATATGTGTTTGAATTTATTAGATAATTTAAATTTAGTTTAAAAAAATACTACATTGTCAAACAATCTAACAACTCACTTTTTTAAAAAATTTATAAGCTATGGTATAAAAAATTTCCGTCAAGAAAAAGGGAACAACAATGACGCAAATCATCGATATTAAAGTTAAAGACCAGTTTAGCCATATTTACGAAGCAAAAGCATTGCTACGTAATATCCCAGAAACTTCATTGGCAGCGGGTTTGGCACTATTTCACAAAATTGAACACATTATTGTGGAAGGTGAAGTGATTTTACCAAGCATCGAACTTTTGTTTGAAAGCCGCGAGTCTGATAGTATTTTCCGTGTGTTGGAGTAAATATTTGTGAGACTACTTTATTTTTAGAAAAGCTCATTTCGATGAGCTTTTTTGTGCGCAGGATTTTTAAAGCACACGTAAATAAAGTGCTCATTAAGTGTAAAACATATCGCTTTAAACCGTCTGATCTTCTACAAGTTGGATATTTACATCGTATTTATCAAACTCTTGAATAATTTTTTGAATGACCGCTTGCCCAATGTCATCATCGGGTTGAAAACTCAACTCTTGATTGGTTTGACTATCAAAACATTCAATTTGCAAGATTTGCCAGAGCTGGGCATCTGTACTTTGTTGAATCACTATGCGTCGCGGTTGTAAATGTGCTGAAATTTGACGCGGCAACACATTGGTAATCGCTAACTGTATTTGGCTTTCCTGATCTTTTGGGCTTAAAAAGGTAATCACCCAATTGCCAACTTTACTGAGTTGCATTGGATTGTCATAAGCATCAAACGCTAAAAAAAATGCATAATTCATCATAACCCTGTGCCTCAACAATTCTAGAAAATACTATATCGCTGATTTTTATCAGTCGGGGCTATGCCGCTAAAGTCTTAGCTTTTATAGGAATAATGGATCTAAGGTTTATATGTGTTTTTAAGGTGTTGAAAAGTAATAAAAATAAATTAATCCATATGTCCCTGAGCATGGTTTTAATTGTTAAAAAGACTTAAAACTAAGTAAAAAAATCTAAGCTTTAAGTCGGATTAAGCTTTTGCAGAGAGTGGTTGATTTGCTGCAAAATCTGATTGAGTGCTTTCGGTGGTAAACGAGTTTCTTGCAAAGAGGTAATCCATTGCATTTGGCAGAGTTTTAAGCTGCGAATATCCTGAGCTTGTAAAATTCGCTGAATCAGTTGTTTTGCCATTAATCCACAATGACGCTGCAAAGTATCCATCATGAGAAATTTTACATCTTCAAAACTCAAAGCGGTAATTTCAGGCTGTATTTCTGCTTGGGGTTCAGGTTGTTCAGCGGGCTGTTCTGTATTGATGGCAGCTGCAACACGTGCTTCTAAATATGCAGGAACTGAATTTACTTGAAGATGTTGGGTGTGGATTGGTTCTGCCAAACTTTCAGCATGCGCTTGCGGGGTGCTGCTTGCAAGTTGGCTATGAATTTCTGTGTGTAAAGTGGTAGATGATGGCTCTTGCTCTTGTTGCAGCAGAATGTTAGCCGTTTGCTCTTGGTGTTGCAAAGTGTCTTGCTCAAGCGCAGCAGGGGCAATCAGGTGCATATCTAATAGCTGTTCAATCAATTCAGGTGGTGCAAGACGTTGCTTGAACTGATCTCCGAGTAAATCAAAATCTTCAGTACCAATCAGTACCAATAAACGACGTTGACGTGCATTTAAATCACGTGTGCGCTGTTGTAATGCATCTAGACCGAGTTGAGTTTTTTGATAATTAAACATGAGCCTTAATTTATTTCCCCAATAAATTAAGGCAAAGCATAGACTTTGAAAATTACAATAATATGAATAATTTATGACAGGTAAATGCAATAAGATTCACTTGAAACATTTATAAAGTCAAAATGCTGGTATTTTCGAGCGCCTTGCGTAAGTAAGGATCTAAATCTTCTTGTCTTAATAACCATTGCACATAATCGGCAGGAAGGTCGGCAATTGCCGTACCACGATGTTTACCAAAATTGATAATTTGTGGAATACGTGCTTCTTCTGAGGCGATATAGAGTTCTTCAATACTTTGAATTTGTAGTTGATGAACTTCATGCATCAAAATATTGGCTGTTAAAATAATATCCATATCGGCACGATGCGCTTTTTTAATCATGTCACGCGCTTTTTCGCTGCCTTTGGTAATCATATAAATTAAAGCTGAAATATTGTGTGCTTCGGCGTTTGGCCATACGCGACGTGCAAGTGCCAAAGTGCAAATGGCTTTAATTTTAGAAGTATCCACACCACATTTTTCTAAAGCGCGAATATCGTAATCAATATTATGCCCAATGATATAGGTGGTTTCGGCAGGTAATTCAAAACTGCTGTAATGCGGTTGATCAATTAAATCCGATTCTAAAATATGATGCACCGCCATCGCTGCGAATGAAATCGGCTCATCGACTTGATATAACTGATCGAAAATTTGACTTTTATCTAGACTGATTTTGCCATCTTGAATTTGAATGGGGGCGTAGGCAATCTCAATGGGTTGTCCATTTAAAGTATGGGTTTCAGTGTCGAGAATAATTGCCTGCATGTCCTGATTCGCTTGCGTCATTCAATAAAAATGCAATCTAACATTAGCCGCTGCGTATGACAAATTGAATTGAAATTTAATAGGCACTTGTATATGTGATCAATTTACTGATTTTTACCGTAAGTGTTTAATTTTAAATAAAATACACTTGCATATTAATTGTTGAAATCTTGCCTGATACGATAAAAAAGCGTACAAATAAAGATTGCGAAGGATGCAATTAATAAGAATATGAAGACAAGGGTAAGCAAATGAAAAAAATATGGTTAAGCGTGGCTTTAGCCAGCAGCAGTTTGTTTTTAACTGCGTGTAATGATGATCATGACGATACGAGTGTTGTGGTTATTGAGGATGGCATTCCGAAATATAATTTTAGTGCCCCTGTCGTGAAAACAGAGCCTTATTTAGATCAGGGTGCCAATGCGAATAATGTTTTAGATACAGTAAGTGCCTCTAAAACATTGATGACTTATAAAATGTTAGGGGTAAATGGACAGGAAACTCAGGCAACTGCACTTGTTTTTACCCCTCAAACAGTTAAGCCTGCGGGCGGATGGCCACTTGTAGTTTGGGCGCATGGCACAACAGGCGTGGCAGATGCGTGTGCACCAAGTCGTCAAGGTTTAAATGGAAATGAGTACTTCATTGCTAAACTATTGGCAGCAGGTTATGCCGTTGTTGCACCCGACTACGAAGGTTTAGGCGAACCGAGTGGTAAAGAATTACATCCATTCTTGAATTTAAAAAGTGCAGCTTATTCGATTACAGATGCTGTTGTCGCTGCAAGCAAGCTTTTGGGTAATACTGCAGAAACGCGATGGAGTGTAGTTGGACATTCACAGGGTGGACATGCGGCTTTAGGTGCAGCACAGTATGCATCGCGTGCGCAGTTAAATTATAAGGGTGCCATAGCTATCGCACCTGCATCAAATTTAGCGTTGGTATTGGCGGGTGGTGAACAAAAAGCAGCTCAGGAGCCAGATGTAATAAAGAAAGTACAGACACTTGTACCATTAGATACGTTTACTGCTCTAATTGCTGCGGGGCTAAGAAATACTGCTCCAACCTTGAAATATTCTGAAATATTTGTGTCACCAACAGATCAACTTGCTGCTCAGGCAGAGTCAATCTGTTATGAGGCATTAGGTGGGAGTATGCTTCAGCCAATGCGAGAGCACGCACAGACTTATGGAAAATTGGATGGTTATCCACGTACTCAACCGAATTTCATGACGACCATCCCTGAAGTTAAAGATTTCTTAACCCATGGTTCACAGCCATTAAAAGTGAAAATCAGTACGCCTATATTTATTTATCAAGGAACGGCTGACCCAACTGTACCGAAACAAGTCACGGATTACTTGGTTCAGTCAGCTCAAGGGATGGGAACTAAAATTCATTACGTCACTGATCAGGATTTACCTGTAGAGCAAAAATGGGATCATGGTTCGGTGTATGTGGATAATATGGATGAGATTGTCAAAGATGTTCAATCACTAATGCCTATTCAATAAGTTGTTGAATTACGATAAAGATTGATTTGACCTAAAATAGCTCGTGTTTTATCTGAAACATGAGCTATTTTTATGTAAAACTGAGCAAAGTTCATTCTCTCAGTTCACAAACTTTATGCTACAATACGCGCCAATCT
Source organism: Acinetobacter sp. YH01004 (assembly GCF_013420455.1). NCBI lineage: Bacteria > Pseudomonadati > Pseudomonadota > Gammaproteobacteria > Moraxellales > Moraxellaceae > Acinetobacter > Acinetobacter sp. YH01004. Next base: position 2,360 of record NZ_VOXZ01000003.1, on the reverse strand, counting down.
TAGCACGGCTTAAAAGCCCTAAATTAATAGGACCTCGCTAATGTTTGCCAATATTTCTATTGCCGAATTTGATCCAGAATTAGCTCAAGCGATCACCAATGAAGATGCGCGCCAAGAAGCTCATATTGAGTTAATTGCTTCTGAAAACTACTGCTCACCTGCAGTAATGGAAGCTCAAGGTTCAAAACTTACCAATAAATATGCAGAAGGCTACCCAGGCAAACGCTACTACGGCGGTTGCGAATACGTAGATATTATTGAACAATTGGCGATTGACCGTGCTAAAGAACTCTTTGGTGCAGATTATGCTAACGTTCAACCACACGCTGGTTCACAAGCAAACTCTGCAGTTTACTTAGCTTTACTTAACCCAGGCGACACTGTGTTAGGTATGAGCTTGGCACATGGTGGTCACTTGACTCATGGTGCAAAAGTAAGCTTCTCAGGTAAAACATATAACGCTATCCAATATGGTTTAAACCCAGAAACTGGCGAAATTGATTACGAAGAAGTTGAGCGTTTAGCGCTTGAACACAAACCACGCATGATTGTTGCGGGTTTCTCTGCGTATAGCCAAATTGTAGATTGGCAGCGTTTCCGCGACATCGCAGACAAAGTTGGTGCTTATTTATTTGTAGATATGGCACACGTAGCAGGTCTAGTGGCTGCTGGTGTATATCCGAACCCTGTGCAAATTGCTGACGTAACGACTACTACTACACACAAAACATTGCGTGGTCCACGTTCTGGTCTAATTCTTGCGAAAGCAAACGAAGAGATCGAGAAAAAATTACAATCTGCTGTGTTCCCTGGTAACCAAGGTGGTCCATTGGTACACGCAGTTGCAGCAAAAGCAATTTGTTTTAAAGAAGCAATGGCGCCTGAATACAAAGCGTATCAACAACAAGTTGTTAAAAATGCGCAAGCGATGGCTGAAGTTCTTATTGAACGTGGTTATGATGTAGTATCTGGTGGTACGAAAAACCACTTGTTCTTGCTTTCTTTAATCAAGCAAGATATTACAGGTAAAGATGCAGATGCATGGTTAGGTGCTGCGCACATTACTGTAAACAAAAACTCTGTACCGAACGATCCACGTTCTCCATTTGTAACTTCTGGTATCCGTATCGGTACTCCAGCGGTAACTACACGTGGTTTTGGTGAAGCAGAAGTACGTGATCTTGCAGGTTGGATTGCAGACATTCTTGACAGCAAAGGCGACGAAGCTGTAATTAATACTGTAAAAGCAAAAGTTGAAGCTGTTTGCGCGAAATTCCCAGTTTACGCAAAATAAGCACATCCTTGAGAAAAGCCCCTCAAGGGGCTTTTTTTTATGGATGTAAAAAAATGATTCTTCATTCAATAAGCTGAATTTCTGTTATAACTTAAGCGTATTGAATATGAGGGTAGATAAGCTGATTGATTCAGTGTTTGTCTAATGACAGGAATATAAGTAAATGATTAAACCAAAGATTATTATTTCAGAACAAGATTTGCATCGTTTAGAAACAATGCTTGAGCATCAACCAAAATTGACGCCTACGATGCAACATTTAGAAGATGAGTTAGCACGTGCCGAAGTCGTTGCTCCTCAAGACGTACCTGCAAATGTAGTGAGTATGAATGCCCGTGCGTTGATTACCATTGCACCTGCAAAAGAACCGACTGAAATTACCTTGGTTTATCCACATGATTTTAAAGGTGAGAAAGGACAGGTGAATGTGGTTGCACCTGTAGGCACGGCCATTTTAGGTTTAGCAGAAGGGCAAGAAATTGAATGGCCACAGCCAGACGGTCATTTGATGAGAGTCAAGATTGAGAAAATTTTGTATCAACCAGAGCGCGAAGGGGATTATTTATAATCTGTTTATCATCCTGCGTTAGGAACATTGAAAGCCATGTTGATCATGGCTTTTTTATCAAATGGAGCGTAAAACTCTGTCCTTCAGGTCAGAGATATAAGCGACACGACATGAAGTGTCGTTTGATTTAACTAAGGACTATTTTCCTTGAGTTTTGATTGTTAATATAAGTACATGAAAACCCTTAAATTACGTATAAAAGACAAACATTGCAAGGTGTTAGACCAACTAGCATCAGAAGTGAACTTCGTCTGGAATTATGTCAATGATTTAGGGTTTAGGCATTTGAAGCGGAAAGGTGAATTTCTCTCTGCTTTTGATATTGCCAAATATACGAAAGGCACATCCAAAGAATGTAATTTACATAGTCAAACCATTCAGGCTGTAACTGAAGAATTAGTCACCCGAAGAAAGCAATTTAAAAAGGCAAAGCTGAAATGGCGTGTCAGCAATAAAAAATCAGCAAGGCGCTCTTTGGGATGGGTTCCCTTTAAAAAG